>JAKEFK010000382.1 GCA_022616075.1 bacterium | reverse complement strand
TCTAGGATTCATCGGCAGCGACAACCCGATTCGTGGGCTTGCCGCACCCGCACCATAGTGGGCAAGGTATAGTACTGCAGATAAAGTACTATCGCCTTCGTTCGCGTTTCCGGTTAAGGATGGGCGGCGCCAAACGCTGCCCATTCCTTCCGGCTTTTAATCAGCAAAAAAAGCGACAAAAACATCAGCGGCAAAGTGATACTATATTTCGTTCATGAAGACCGCAATGAACGAAATTATAGAGATGGGGCTGCGAGCGGCCCAGGAGCAGATTCATGATCAGGACAAAATCTGGTCCCGTTATAGCAATGACAAAGTCGACATTGCCGGCGGTCTGGCCCGTGTTATCAGGACCCTTTCGAAGTCATTACCCCTAAGAAAAGCATTGACCGCGCTCTCGATCGGTTCGAGTAATGAACCGCAATTTAGGATTCTGGAGTCTGCGTTTCGCGGGGGCCTATATTTGCTTGATATTGAAGAGGCAGCCCTCGACATCGTAGCAGAAAGGATCCAGCGACAGAACACGAAGCATGTGAAAACAATCCAGGGAAACTACCGTGACCTGCTTCTCGATGAAATAAACGTCCGGCATTTTCGCAAACAGGAGCTGGATGGCCACCGCATGACGCTCATCACGTTGCATCACTCGCTTTACTACAGTCCGAAGCAGATTTGGCCCGCACTTTTCAGAAACATGCACAATCTCCTACTGGCTAAGCCAGATGGTCCCGGTCCTTCAGCTGCTATTCACGCGGTGCTGATGGCCAATCATAGCAATGATCGGACAAGCACCACATGGTTATACAATCATTTCGCCGGGCAATTCTTTGGCGCCAAAAACGATCAGGACCTCAAAGGATTTGCGCGTGAACTTCGCCGCGATCCAGCCTTTGCCGGTTCGCAGGTGCTGACCAGAACGAGCCGCGTTGAATTTCACGTTGACGACTTCGAGCGTTTCATGAGCGTTGTCTGGATGATCCTCTTGCATCCGTACGTGCATGTTTACTCTCGCGATCAACAATCCGAAATCACGGAATACGTATACACGAAGCTCTGGGAACGCGGCGTCCCTCTCGTGCAAATGCAGGATCACCTGGCGGTCTATCGCGGCAAAGGACTTGCCGGATTCATCTGAAGTTTGTAGTAGCGAATTCATTGGTAACGTCCCAAAAGCGTAGGTGACTGAGATTCTCGTTTGACTGAAATGGTCGATAAGTCACTTAGAAGACGAATGACAGTGGCGGAAAGAACACTATGGGGGAAACTTCGATCTCGACACCTCGGAAAATACAAGTCCCAAAGACAAACCAGTATCGACAATTATATCGTTGATTTTTATTGTGCTGAAAAAAAGTTGATTCTCGAAATAGATGGTGATGTCCATGGTTTTGATCGACAGAGATGGCTTGACCAAAAAAGACAGCATTATCTGGAATCGCGGGGTTTTACTGTTTTGAGATTTACCAATGTGGAAGTGAAAGACTCAATCGAAGGTGTATTAACAAGTATCATTCAGCGATTGGAGAGACTATAGAGAGCTCTTTCGTCCTACTCACCCTCCCCTCTCCCTTCCACTGTTTTCTCTATCAAAACTTAAATTGCCTATTCTTCAGCGGAAGGGAGAGGAAAGCCTTTTCCACTTTTAGTGCTTACATTTCGGTTAGTCTTTTTTAGCGACCCTTGCGGATTTTCCACCTACTCTTTTGGGACGTTACCAATTTATTCGCTTCTCCGAGGATAGCGACTATAGTCGCTATACCACCAAGCTCCCGCCATGCTGAGCTTTTTCCAGATGACTTTCGTGATTACCGGTTGCGCCTGGATTGCAATGAGCTGCTCCTAGCGACTCAGCAAAACTGTACCTATGATTCATTTGTTGAATCATGAAAACAGTATTGCTTCTTGTCACAATACTGCTCACAGCGTCCTTCAATCTCCACGCGCAGGTCACGACGACTCATGGCAAGTGGAAGTTGATTCACGCGCGAGCCACTCAGACTAAGGCCAGTGTCAGGATCACGATACAACAGCCATTGCAGGGCGAGGTTGTGTCCGGGCCGGATGTAACGGTGCAGTTTGCAATTCAAAACTGGCAGCCTGAGAAAAATGGCAGACATTTGCATTTTATTTTGGACAACGAACCCTTCCTACAGCACTACAGCCGTGATCCTTTTGTGTTTCACAACGTTCAGCCGGGAGCTCACGTAATCCGCGTCTTCCCTGTCCATCCCTGGCACGAATCCGTGAAGCAAGAAAAAGTCTTGGCTTTTGTGAAGTTCTATGTCAAAGAGAAGCGGGGATCTTTCGATGTGGACTCTTCGCGTCCGATGATGGTCTACAGCACTCCCGTTGGTGATCACGATTCAAATGAACGCTGCCCGGACAGCCACATCCGGGCATCTTGATAGATTGGTTTTTGCACAATGTAAATATGGGAAGCCGTGCCGGATATTTTGTGGTTATCGATCGATGGTAAGGAATTGATGTCCATGAAGGAATGGCGTCCGCATTACATTCAGGGCTTACAGCCGGGAGAACACCGGATCAAGCTGGAACTATTGAAGGATGGAGTTCCGGTCAGTGAAAATTGGAACGTCACCGAAAGAAGTATACGCGTGCGGTGATGCGCGCTAGGAGGAGATTATGCGGGACCTTGAAAATTTTCTCATAGGTTTGAAAGAGATTCTGGATTTTCCACTCATAACGCTCGGGAAAACGCCAATGACGGCGTGGTCTATTTTACTTTTCTTCGTACTCCTGGGTCTCTTGTTTTACGTAACCGCCAGGTTGAAAACATGGATCGTGGAACGCCTTCTCGCAAAAAGCAGACTGGATATCGGACTGCGGCACACGTTCGCTGCAATGGCTCGCTACGTTTTGATCGCGATCGGATTCATGGTGATTTTGCAAACGGCCGGAATTGATTTGAGCGCCCTTGCCATCGTGATTGGATCGCTCAGCATTGGAATTGGTCTCGGCCTTCAAAACATCACCAATAATTTCGTGAGCGGGCTCATTCTTCTTTTTGAAAGACCTATCAAAGTGGGAGATCGCATTGAAATTGGCCAGCTGCAAGGAGAAGTTACGCGAATTGCGGCGCGCGCAACGACAATCATCACGAACGACAACATTGCAGTGATCGTGCCTAATTCGGAGCTGACTTCATCGGCTGTAATCAACTGGAGCTACCCTTCACCCAGAGTTCGACTGAATTTCCCCATCGGTGTTGCCTACGGTTCAGATCCCGAAACTGTCAAGAGTTTGTTACTCGAAATTGCAGAAAATCATCCGGGCGTCCTGAAAGATGCGAAGCCCGATGTTCTTCTCACTGAATTTGCGGATAGTTCGCTCAATTTTATGCTCAGGGTCTGGACAACCAGTTATGTGGATAGACCCGGCGTTCTCGAAGCGAGCTCAATTTTGAGATCGAGAAACTATTTCGCGCGCACGGAATCGATATTCCCTTCCCCCAACGCGATGTGTTCGTCCGTGGTGGATCTCTGCAAGTGAGTAGCTCAGAAGTGGTGCGGGCAACTCGCCCGCAAAGCTAATCGATAAAGCTTACATCCTGCTTAATCATAGCTGGTGGGCGAGTCGCCCGCACGACTGCCGTTAATTTTTTCCTGCAAATCCTTGTGTTGAATCCGCAGCAAGGGATTGATTTCGAAAGCCTCCTGTAACGAAAGGTCTGCTTGCTGGACAAAAGTGCGATCGCCAGTGATTCTTGATTGAAGCAAATAAAGGTAAGCCTGGCTGATTTTAGCGGGTGCCAGAGAAGGATGAATTTTCAATGCTTTCTCAGCCATTCCCAATCCTTCACGCAAAGTTTTTGTTACCGGTTGTTTTTGAGATAGATACCAATCAGCTTCAAAACGGCGGAGCTCGGAAAACGCCACATAGGCATCGGCATAGTCGGGTGAAATCCGAATCGCTTCTTGAAATGCTTTCTTTCCATTCTTGAAGTTTTCCAGGGGGGACTTTCCTTTTTTGATTTTCCAACGGCCTTCCAAAACCTCCATCTTGCCCAGATAAAGCCAGGTTTGATTGAAGTCTTTCTTGATTTTAATTGCTTGCTGCAGCGCCGAACGACCAGACTGAATCGAGACTTCGGGAGAAAGGCCATGCAGTAACTCATATTCCCCCTGACTGACAAACGCATTTCCAATAATACGGTAGCAGTAAGCGAAGCCGGAGCTGATTTTGATACATTGCCTGGCATTCTCCACCGCCATCAGTAAGAATTCTCCCGGATTACGGCCACAGTTAAATTCCTGCTCAGCGAGCGCGAGATAAGCCAGCCCTTGATTGCAGTAAACACCATACAGATGACGACCCGTTTTATGGGCGTTTTGATAGCTTGCGAGTGCTTTTTCCAGAGTATACCTGGAGTTTGAACCTCGCGAATTCTCGTAAATCCCCAGGAACAAGTAGGCGTTTCCCAGGGAGTTGTTTGCGAACAAAGAATTCGGGTTGAACTCGACGGCTTTTTTAAAGGCGGCTATGGCCCCTCGAAAAGATTGGCGAGGATCCATTCCATGAGACAATTCGTATCTTCCGTACAGGTCGTTTGCGACTCCCATCTCTTCGTATGGGCCATAATCGGTGGTAGAAAGCCGGATTGCCACCTGCGCAGATTCCATCGCGGTTCGTAAAAAAGGGCGCGGATCCTGATCATGATGCAAAAGATGTTCACCCCAACGCCAGCAGACCACGGACTTATACCGGTAGGCATTTTGACTTCCAGGGTTGATTGTGATAGCGGAATCGGCCGCTTTCAGGCCACGCTCAAAGTTTGACTGGAACGGCTCGCTTGTTTGATACATTTTTATTTCCATAATGTAATATGCATTATCGGCAAGCTCTTCATAAGCGGGATTAAAACTCGGGGCTTTTCGAATGGCTTCCTGGTATGCTACTTCTGCCAGATTGTAGTATCGCAGTGTCTCATGCGTTTTTCCCGCTTCATTTTTCTGTTCGGCAAGATATGAGTAGGCATCGCCACGAAGTTTATCGGCAGGATAGAACCACGGAACCTTCTTCACACACTCCTGTGCTTTTTCAACCGCGCGGAGATACTCTTTATCCATAAATGCGACGAGCGCTTCAATGTATTCAACTGCTTCCGCCTGAGCGCCTTTTCCTTTGGCAATAAAGTTCAGCGCCGGCAAGCGATAAAGTTGATATAGTTCTTGCTTTCTTCCTTCTCGCTCCTTTTTTTCCGAAATCCTTTCAGCATCGGAAACGCCTTTCCGATGCAACTCCACCAGGCTCAACCCTAAAGCATAAGCCACATCCGGAGTCTGGAAGTTGTAGCGATGCCATGCCAGTTCCAGATGCTCTTTCGCTTTATCATATTCTTCCAATGCCATGTAGCCGCGGCCTAAAGCATAGTGTCCGGGACCGGCTGCAGCCTTTCCTTCATCCTCGATTCTTTTTTCCATTGCCTTCAGGCGCTCGTGAATCCTGGCACGTTCATTGGTGATGTTGTGTAACGGGGACGTGTATGCGTATTTCATCGAGCTGTCCAGGTATTGCACTTCCTGACTGAATTGATTCATCCAGTAGACTTGCTTTTGGGCGTACCACTTGGTCCGAAGCCCCCAGACTGCGAAAGCAAGAGTACTGAACAGTAACAGCAACAAAAGAAGAGCGGAAAACTTATGCTTTCTAGCTTTTTTCCATAAACGGTACTGGATGCTGACAGGAGTTGCCTGTACCGGCTCCCCTTCCACAAAACGTCTCAGATCATCCGCCAGAGACTTTGCGGATTCGTAACGTCTTTCCGGTTCCTTTTGCAGACATTTCATCACGATCGTTTCCAGATCCGCGGGGATATTCGGCTTTATGGATCGCAAAGGTTTCGGATCTTCTTCTATCACTTTCAGCAGAAGATCAAGTGTTGTTTCTCCTTTCAAAGGCAATTGTCCAGACAACAGTTCGTAAAGCGTGACTCCCAGGCTGTAAACATCACTGCGGAAGTCGAGTCCATGAATTTCGCCGCGCGCCTGTTCCGGCGGCATGTAGAAGGGCGATCCAATTACCATTCCGGACACAGTTAAACCGGGAGCCTCTACTTCCCGGGCCAATCCAAAATCAGTGACATAAGGGAACCATGTCCCATCTTCATTCTTCTGGATCAATATGTTTGCCGGTTTCAAATCCCGGTGAATCAGCCCAACACGATGAGCTGCGTGAATCGCTTCTGCAGTCACCTGCATGACTTTTACTTTTTGCTCCAGTGTCAATTGGGAACCAACTTCAGAGAGCGTTTTGCCGGAAAGGAATTGCATGGCAATGTAAAGCTTGCCTTCAATTTCTCCCACTTCGTAAACCCTGCAAATGTGCTCATGATCAATTTTGGCCTGCGCCCTTGCTTCCAGAATCAGTCGATCCCGGAGAAGCGGATCATTTCGATGGAGAAATTTGAGAGCAACCGCCCGGTTTAACGCAGGATCATGCGCTTTATAAACTCGGCCCATCCCGCCCTCTGCAAGAAACTCAAGATGGGTGTAGCGCCCGAAGTTGGAAAACGAAGTGTGCTGCACAGGATGATTCTTCTCAAATTATTATAAACGAAGTAGCGCGGGCGTCCCGCCCGCGAACCGCTTTATCTTGCGTTGCACTTGTAATACATTCACCAGAGAGGAACCGAATATGCGCACAAGCATCCGACTCGTTCTGGTTTTGTGTTTGGTGTTGCCTCTGGCAATTGCAGCACAATCCAAATTTTCTGGAGCAAACGGCTGTCTCGATCTGCGAATCGGGAAACTCCTGCAGGGACAATACTGTTCCAAGCCGAGCGGTCCAATTGTTTGGGGAAACCTCAACAAAGGAGTGTTCGAGCCTACTAATAGTGTAGATTTTGCGGACCTCGCTGTTGATCCCGATCCGAAGTTCACACCCGGATGGATCGAGCTAAGAACCGGACAAACCCACTTTGACTATGAAGGTCGTGGACCACAATCTCCTTACTTGCGCGGCCGGATCGATCCGAAAGGAGGTTTCCACGTTTATCCTGAAGAGCTGAAACAATGGACTAAATCCTCTTCCTATAACATGAGTGGCGCGGAGGGCTACAGAAAACCGGAGCCGGATTCTTCTGCTTCGACCAAAGGTGGCGCAACACAGGCGTTGATTCGTTCGCTGGAGGGCCAGAGTATTGAAGTGAGATTTACTCCAAAGGAAATTACGATCGATAACGCCGTTTTCTGGGATAAAACGAATAATCATGGCGTTTTGGCATTTCGCGCCGAAGAACCAAAAACTCTACAAGTGGAACTTTATTTCGAATCGAATTCCGGCGTATACAACTCCTACATTCGACAACTGGAGACGTTAACACGAACCGATGACGATCTCAGACGCCCGCCACGCTGTCAATTTGCGTGGGGAAGCAATTTTCCTGCTTTCAACGGAGTTGTTGCGAACGTCAGCACAAAATACACGCAGTTTCTATCTGATGGAACACCCGTACGCGCAACAGTGCAACTTCGGATGATAGAAGCGATCCGGCTCTTGAATGCTACGGAACGAAATCAGATGACGCGGTAGTGCGCGCATGCAATACCGCAGGATGCCGATTGAGATTGAATCGCCCGAGGAAATGGGCTACGAGAATCTCGATTGCAATCTGACCGAAAGCTCTGTTTCAGATGCTCGCCTGGATGAAATCGATCTGGACTTTCGCGATCTTGTTTTGTGCTACGGCAGCCACACAGGAAAACCTCAACTACGCGAGTTGCTTGCATCTGAATCGGGCAAGTTAAAGCCGGACGATTTCCTGATCACCGCTGGCGCCGCAACGGCTCTCTTCATCGTTTCCACTTCTCTTTTAAAATCGGGGGATCGATTGCTCGTTTCAAAACCAAATTACGCAACGAATATTGAAACACCGCGGGCGATCGGCGCTTCGATCGATTTCCTGGAGCTGAAATTTGAAGACGGATTCCGTGTGGATCACGATCTGATCGCGTCACGGATCACTCCCCAGACTAAACTTATCAGCTTAACCTTCCCTCACAATCCTACAGGCAGCACGATTTCGAAAAATGAACTGGAAGAGATCATTGAGGTAGTTGAATCACGAAATGTCTTTCTCCTCTTTGATGAGACCTACCGCAAAATGGCTTTTCGGGAAGTCTTGCCTCCTGCTGCAGAGCTTTCTCCAAAAGTGATTAGTGTTTCTTCGCTCTCCAAGACCTATGGACTTCCTGGAATCCGCATGGGATGGATCGCTTCTCGCGATTCGCAATTGATGGAATTGTTTTTGGCTGCAAAAGAGCAGATCATGATTTGCAATTCGGTCGTGGATGAAGAGATTGCTTTTCGGTTCTTGCAACAAGAAAAGGATAGTCTTGCGGCAATTCATGAGAATATCCGGAGTCATTTCTCGATTGTGAAACGCTGGATGAATTCAGAACAGAACCTGGAATGGGTGGAGCCGTCAGGTGGTGTAGTCTGTTTTCCGCGAATCAAAGCGGAACAGAATGTAGACGTGGAACGCTTCTACAAAATCCTGAATGAAAAATATCACACGTTTGTCGGCCCCGGTCACTGGTTCGAAATGGAGCGGCGTTACATGCGAATCGGTTACGGCTGGCCACCCATCAATGAGCTCCTCAAAGGCCTGAAAAACATTTCCAGCGCTCTTCGCGAATCCTTTGATCGAAGCTAACGATGCCCTTACAAACGACACAGCACGAAGAAGACGTAAAGCAACTGCACAGGTTGGGGTACGCGCAGGAACTCGCGCGGCGGATGAGCGGGTTTTCGAACTTTGCCATTTCGTTCTCCATCATCTGTATTCTTGCCGGTGGTATCACGGCTTTCGCGGCTGGTTTCTGCGCCACAGGAGGCGCATCGATTGGGATCGGCTGGCCGATCGGGAGTCTGTTTGCCCTCGTTGTGGCTCTCGCAATGGGGCAAATCGCGTCTGCCTATCCAACGGCAGGCGGGCTTTATCATTGGGGTTCGATCCTGGGGGGAAGAGCCTGGGGGTGGGCGACCGCGTGGTTCAATTTGCTCGGCTTGATTTTTGTGGTTGCGTCAGTCGATGTGGGAGTGTATCTGCTTTTCCGCGATCTGTTGCTCAACGGCGTTTTTGGTGTCGATCCCACAAAATTCACCGTGACTTTGAACTTCGCAGAGTTCCCTTTTGATGTGACTCAATTTGTTTTCGTGGTAATCATTCTAAGCACGCAGGGATTGCTGAACCATTACGGCATCCGCGCAACAACGATGCTTACAGATTTCAGCGGCTACCTTATATTTGCTATATCGATCCTTCTCAGCATTTCTTTGCTTGTGTATTCACCAGTACATCTGGACTTCACGCGCCTGTTTACCTTCACCAATTTCACGGGAGATTCTGGCGGAGGCGTGTGGCCAAACCAAACTTCCAATATGCTGATTGCGTTTTTGCTCGGCCTGTTACTCGTTTGTTACACGATCACAGGATTCGACGCATCGGCGCATACTTCTGAAGAAACTCAACGGGCAGCGGTGAATGTTCCGCGTGGAATGTGGACCGCAGTTTTTTGGTCCGCTGTTTTTGGTTACCTCATGGTGTGCGCATTTGTTCTGGCAATGCCTGATGTGAACGAAGGCGCGAAAACAGGATACGGCGTCTTCGCATATCTGATGGGAGCTTCACGCATGCCGGATGGTTTGCGGTCCCTGCTCTACATCGGTATTGTGCTGGCGAATTATCTTTGCGCGCTGGCAGGACTGACCTCCTGTTCGCGAATGATGTACGCATTTGCGCGTGATGGCGGGTTGCCAATGTCCGGAAGCTTGAGTCACGTAAATCCACAACACCGGACGCCCACAACTGCAATCTGGATCAGTGTTGCGCTGATCCTTCTCTCCTGTCTTTATGCGCCCGCTTTCATAGTTCTCGCAACCGGATGCGCCATATTTCTGTACATCTCTTACGTAATGCCGATAGCTGCGGGATTTCTGGCTGAAGGAAAAAGCTGGCGTGAAAAAGGTCCTTTTAATCTTGGCAGATTTTCAAAACCTATTGCGCTGCTTGCGATTATCGGCGGCCTCATCCTTGCGTGGGTTGGGTTTCAGCCTCCCAATCAAAAGGTGCTGTATCTCACCATCGGATTGATTCTGTTTCTTGTCGTTCTCTGGTTCACGCTGGAATGGAAACGTTTCGAAGGGCCGCCCACCGGGGCAAAGATTGAAGCGCGTCAGACTCAGATCGCCGCGATTGAAGCTGACCTTGTGGTGCGGGCGACTCGCCCGCAAAGTTGAGGAGAATACTCTTGTCCGAATGGTTCAAGCTGATTGGCATTGTAATCGTCATAGTTGGTTTCGCTCTTAAGCTGCGCACGACCCTTGTTGTTGTCGCAGCTGCTCTGGCCACCGGTTTGATTGCGGGGTTGCCGCTGTTTTCGAGCGTAGCAAACCCTGGACAGGAAGGACTGATCAACATGCTGGGCCGCGCTTTTACCGAGAACCGTTTGATGACGCTTTTCATCATCACGCTTCCCGCGATCGGACTCGCCGAACGGTACGGTTTGCAGGAGCAATCTGCGGTGTTGATCCGGCGAGTGCGCGCAGCGACCGTCGGTCGCTTGTCGACCCTTTATCAGCTCTTTCGTGTTCTTCATGGCATCTTAGGTTTGCGGCTCACCGGTCATGCATCATTCGTCAGACCGTTGATTTTTCCGATGTCAGCAGGCGCGGCTGAGGCCAGGATTGAGGGAGAAATGGAACCTGAAAAGCTGGAGAAAATTAAAGCCGCAAATTCCGCCGCCGAAAACTATGGAAATTTCTACGGACAAAACCTGTCGATCGTGCAACCCGGTGTCTTACTAGTTTATGGCGTGATGAAAGGTCTGGGCTATGAAGTAAGCCTGTGGCGTCTGGTTTTATTTACTTCGCCTATCGTCCTCTTTTCCATAGTGTTGGGGGTAGTTCAATTTCTCTGGCTTGATCGCCGCTTAGGCAGAACCGCAAAAGAACCGGTGAAACAGTGAACATCTGGTTTTTGAATTTGGACACCGTTTATGTGGTTGCAGGAATCGTGCTGTTTGTGTTTGCGGCAATGACTTTCAAAGACAAAGCTCACCCGCATCGCTACGGGAGCAGTCTGTTCTGGTTGATTCTCGCGATTGTTTTTGCGTTCGGCTCCCTTCTGCCGCACTGGTTGACCGGCATATTAGTTTTAACGATGGTTGCATTCGATGGTGTGGGCCGAGTCAGCCGGGGCTCATACAACGAAGCAACCCAGGAGCAACAGGCGGAGCAAGCTGCGAGGCTCAAGAACAAAATATTCTGGCCGGTACTTGCAATTCCGCTCGTCACATTCATTTTTGCATTGGCCTTTCGTCTTGGCGGGTACGATTCAAGCGCTGTTAATCGCGCCGCGCTGATAGGGCTCGGAGTTGGCGGCATTGTTGCAATGATTCTGGCTTTGCGAATCACCAGCAGCACAATGCGAACCATGTTCAACGAAGGGCGCCGGATCAACGATGCGATCGGCTCTTTGAGCTTGCTTCCGCAACTGCTGGCATCCCTTGGAGTCATTTTCACAGCAGCAAGAATTGGTGATCTGATCGCAGGTGGCATCCAATCGATCGTTCCAGAGAACAGTTTGTTTTTGCTGGTTCTCGCAAACTGTGTCGGGATGACCGTGTTCACAATCGTGATGGGCAACTCGTTTGCTGCCTTCCCTGTGATTGCTTCCGGTGTTCTGGTTCCGTTGATCGTTAAACCGTTCGGCGTTGATCCGGCCATGGTCGCGATCATCACTCTAACGGCGGGCTCCAGCGGGACACTTATGACGCCGATGGGCGCAAATTTCAACATCGTCCCGACTGCCCTGCTAAATATGAAGGATCAATACGGAGTGATCAAATTCCAACTTCCTTTTGCGCTGGCGATCTGGTCTCTGCACGTTTTACTGATGTGGACCATGATCAAACTTTTGTAAGATCAAGCCTTCAAAAGCTTCAGGACCGTATTCCAGTTTCGAGTTGTAACGTTGCGTCCGAACTCCTTTTCAAGAATAGCCATCACGTCCACCGAGCGCCTCGCCGGAGTCAGTGTCAGAACGCTGCAGACCTCTTTATGTGAGGCGCGCACAATCTTGAAATCTCTTTCCGGCGATTCGTACGGAATTTTCAAACTGCTCTTCGATTTCTCCGATAGAAATGTCACATAAAGCCTGGTCTCGGGAGTTATCTTGATTTTCTGAAAGGGATTCGAATCCACTAAGTCCTGGATCTCTCCGATGGTGCGCAGGATTACATTCACTTTCAGACCAAACTTTTGATTCATTTTGTCTTCAATGACTTTGCGAAGCTTCAGAGGATCTTTCTCTGTAGATTCAAATAGGACATTTCCGCTGGCAAGAAGTGTTTTCACGTTTTTTGCGCCCAACGACTCAAATGCTTTTTTCAGTTCATCCATTTTCACCATATTCTTGCCGCCGACATTGATACCGCGAGGAAACGCAACGTATTTCATCTTCCGATGGTCACCCATGCTACAATGGCGCTCGCAATTGCGAGACCCGCGCTGATGATCATGATCAACCGAAAAGCGGAAACAAATGAGGATTGGATGGCTTGATGAAGAATAAGTTTCGCACGAGTCTCAAGTTTAGCAGGCGGCTTCAAGGCTGCCAATTTCGAGCGATGCTCCATCAAAGAAACTCGGACCTCCTTTGAGATTGCCGTTCCGGACAACTGTTTATCCAAATGATGGCTGAATGCGGCCAGCATTACTGCGCCAAACAGGGCAACGGCGAGAAGTCCCGCCGTTCTTGAAACCGCGTTGTTGATTCCGGATGCAATCCCTGCCTGATTCTCGTTTACCGAATTCATCACGGTAGTCGTCAGTGGGGCGATGCTAATTGCCATACCGAAGCCGAGGACCACTACTCCGGGAAAAAAACTTGTCCAGTAGTTACTACTTACAGCTGGTATTGCGAAAAGGACAAAGCCAAGAGCGGAAATGGTTGGCCCGATGATGAGTGGAATTCGTGCGCCGTATTTTTTCACTAAATCCCCTGACCACCGAGAAAGAAAAAACAAAATGACCGTAAAAGGCAGGAACGCCGCGCCGGCTGCAGTGGCGGAATAGCCTTGGACTTGAATCAAGTTCAACGGAAAGAAGAACAACGATCCGCCCAGTCCGGCGTATAAGAAAAACGTAAGTGCGTTGGAGCCGGTGAAATTTTTCGACCGAAATAATTCCAGAGGTAACATGGGATTCTTCACGCTCGTTTCCAGGAAAAGAAATAGAGCAAGAAGAAAAACTCCCGCCACGAGTGATGACAGGACCATCGGGTTTCGCCATCCCGCATTGGAAGATTCAATCAATCCATACACCACGCTTCCGAGACCAAGTGTTGCGACAAGTGCACCACCCCAATCTAATTTCGCGGGGCCGGTCCTGTTTTTGCTTTCGGGAACATAACGAAAAACAAGAAGCAGAATGAAAGCAGCCAGTGGAAGATTGATGAAAAACGCGGCGCGCCAGGAAAAATGCTCAATCAGCCAACCGCCCAGAACAGGTCCGATGGCTGTCGTTATTGCTGAAAAACCGGACCATGTGCCGATTGCACGTCCCCGCTCCTCTTCGCTGAACGACGTTCCAATGATCGCAAGACTTCCGGGAACAAGAAGCGCCCCGCCGATTCCCTGAACGGCTCGCGCGATGATCAGCGTGCGAATATTGGGAGCAGCCCCGCACCACGCAGAAGCCAGCGCGAAGAGTCCAACGCCAATAGCAAAAATCAACCGCCTTCCAAAACGATCTCCCAACGATCCCCCTACTAGAAGCAAGGCTGCGAGAAACAGAGCATAAGATTCCACAACCCATTGCAGATCGGTGGCCGTTGCGTTCAGATTCTGCTGCAACGCGGGCAAAGCTACATTTACCACGGTTCCGTCGATAAAAGCCATGCTTGATCCCACGATTGTGGCTGCGAGAATCCACGGCCGTGCAGACTTTAGACAAGGAGAGATAGCGGAACTGGAATAAATGACCCCCTCATCGCAAGGAGGCTTGAGGATGTTCATGAATAATATTAACCGCCAAGACGCCATGACGCCAGGAGAATTAATGAAGTCTTTTGTTTAGCTTGGCGTACTTGGCGACTTGGCGGTTAAATAGTCTTTCTGCATTTCTTGAGAGCACGTTCGACCGCTTCGAAGAGAACCGATTCATGAAACGGTTTATTCAGATAAATATAATCAGGCAGGACTTTCAGATAGGCAAATGTGCTTTCGGAGAATCCTGTTAGAAAAATCACTGGAGGAGGATGCTCAAAATGGCTCTGAATAATGATCGCAACCTCGATGCCGCTCAGCTCCCCTTTTATGCGAACATCCATGATTACGAGATCGGGATCGCTCGATCTAATTTTGTAGATTGCTTCATTTCCTTCGGTCGCCGTTCCAACTATTTCGTAATCTCCTCTCAACAATCGCTCTCTGAGATCTTCAAGAACTAATATTTCGTCTTCAACAAGGAAGATTCTGGCTTTGCCCATCTAGGACAGGAAAATACAGCAAATGGCAACACTCTGTCTGTCACCTGGAGCACACTTCAGCAGAATTGTTTAAACTCGCTACAGACAATTTCGTAACACTCACAGGCAATTGCTTCCAGGTTTTTGCGTTGCAG
>JAKEFK010000381.1 GCA_022616075.1 bacterium | reverse complement strand
TTTCCTGATCTCGCAAAAGAATTCTTCCGGTGTGGCTTGCAAAGGGGGAAAGTTGAACGTCAGGAGGAAATCATCAAGGACTACAAAGAAAGGCGATCTCGCGCCACTGAAGAGTTCCTCGCCAGCTTTCGGGGTGGGGATCACGACATTAAGGTGGTCGAGCAATTCTGGATTGTAAACGCATTTCTTGCCGACCTTCGGTACGGAGACGTTAACGAGCTTGCGAGTCTTGACAACGTTCTCTATCTTCAGCTGAATCGGATAGAAGCATTGCCTCCAGGCCACGATGGAAATCCCTTCAACGATGCTGTTGACGCCAGAGCAAAGATTAATTCCGATGCTTACTTTCATCTGAGTGGAATGAAAAACGGATGCATTGGCTTGCTGGATACAGGATTAAGGTCCACGCACGTAATGTTCGGACCAGCAGAGGACAACATCCGGATCGAAGCGGATTGCGTTTATGGTGGTCCGAGTTGTCTCGATCCGAGCGATCCAAATTTCAATCCTGCGGATTCTCATGGCCATGGAACTTCGACTGCGGCAATTCTCGCCGGAAATGCGAATCTCGGTGCGGATTTTCGCGGCGTAACGGGGATCACAGTCGATAGTTGGAAGGTGTACTTTCTTGATTGCAGTTCGGGACACTGTTTTTCTGGAATGGGCGGATTGCTGAATGCTTTTCAGCAAGCATTGCAGATGTTTGACCGCGTGATTTTAGTGGAAACTCAGGAACCAACGCCACCGACCGGCCCGCTGGCAATGGCGGCTAACAATGCTTTCGATGCGGGCGCGGTTGTTCTTGCTCCAACGGGCAACTGCGCCGTCTCTTCGTTGTGCGATGTTCCGGAAGGATTTCCACAACCGGAATCAGTTCGTTCACCAGCCAACGCGCACAAGGTGTTGGGTGTTGGAGCATTGAACGTTCAGACCGAAATTACGGGAGATTATCAGGGTTTCGGTCCAACAAACGATGATCGCTATAAACCGGACATTCAAGCGCCCACTGACACCGAAACCGCTTGCCAGGATGGAATCTCGATTCCTGATGATGCTTTCTGTTCCAATCCCGGCACCGACTTTTCGCTTACCAGCCGATTTGGTGGAACGAGTGGTGCGGGACCGTACGCTGCCGGCGCAGCTGCTCTGGTCCGCAACTGGCTTCGCAAATTTAACACGTTCGATCCGGGACAGACCTATTCTTTAATGATCCTTTCAGGTACAGAGATTAATCCGTATCAAGAGCGCCTCGGTGTTGGACCAATTGAACTTCCCACGTGCGGATTCGCGAATTGGGGTAAAGTGATGATGGAACCTGTTATCATCAGCGATCCGCCGGAGCCGGGTGATCCTGTACCTGTCGCCGAAGTTGACATTCCGATCCAGGTTGGACTGAACAATCTCCGACTCGATGCGGCATTGTGGTGGCCAACCGTTCCCTTTCAGAGCGCTACAGATCTGGATCTTCATTTGATCGATCCGTTCGGAAACGAGCGAGCGAAAGCGGACGCCAATCGCGGAGTTTTCGAACGCACCCGCGCAAGAGCAAAGAAGTCAGTCGGAGAACTGGAACCCGGGACCTAGATTCTCCGAATCAGAGCACCGCAGCTGTCGTTCGATCAAACCGTATACTGGGCAACCAAGCTCAGAAGCAAAAACAATCAGTGTTTTCGACGATTCCCTGGATAAATCACCCACGGGGAGCGGTTTTTCAATCAGGGAGATGACCAAAAAAGCAATTTCTTATAATGTAATGGGTCTTGATGTGCCGGTGGTCTGGTTGTCTGCATAAAAGGCAAATCCCACTCTCATTTCAAAAATCTTGACACCCATAGAATTGTAAGTATATTACACCTTATGGTTGAATATCAATCGGAGACTTTAAATAATGCTTTTTTAGCGCTTTCTGACCCAACTCGTCGTGCAATTTTGGATCGGCTCCGGCGCGGTCCTGCCCGAGTAACGGAATTAGCGGCGCCTTTTGACGTTTCGCTGAATGCAATTTCCAAGCATCTGAAGATTTTAGAACGTGCAGGTCTGATTCAAAGAAGAATTTCCGGTAGGAATCACGAATGTAGTTTGAATGTAGAGCCTCTTCGTACTGCTTCTGCCTGGATTGATACTTACGAGAAGTTCTGGGAAGAGCAATTGGCTGCGTTGGAAAATCATCTGATAAGCAAGCGGAAAAAAATCAAAGGAGAAAAAAATGACTACTCCCGGAAAGTTGGTGATAAAAAGAATCATTGATGCATCCCCGGAAGAAATCTTTGATGCCTGGCTCAATCCGGAGAGTTTGCGTGACTGGATGGTACCAGGCCCATGGAAATACACAGAAGCAATCGTCGATTCGCGAGTCAGTGGAAAATTCTGGATCGTGATGAAGAACGATGAACGAGAATTTGAGCATACAGGCGAATATAAAATTCTTGACCGCCCAAAAAAGCTTGCATTTACCTGGATTTCAAAAGCAACAGGAATGAACCCGACTCTTGTCACAATCGAGCTGATTCAAAAAGGTAAGAAGACCGAATTAACGTTAACTCACGAAGGTCTGAGTGATGAAGCCAGAGAAAGTCATGAACAAGGATGGACCGATATTGTTGAGAAATTAGCGAAACATTTCAGCAAATCTTAAAAGAAAACGGTATTGCAAAATTCAAATGCAAGGTTCGGCACCGTCAGAAACTTGCCCTGCATTTCAACGAGAGTTTACAAAACATCATAAGGAGATAAGACGATGACAAAGCACATGACCGGAACACGTAAGGAGTGGCTCGCAGCGCGACTCGAGCTGCTCAAAGAGGAGAAGGAGCTGACGAGGCGTACCGATGAGTTGGCGCGGCGGCGGCAGGAGCTGCCGTGGGTTCGTATCGACAAGGAGTATCGATTCGAGACCGACGAAGGAAACGCCTCGTTGGCGGATCTCTTCCAAGGACGTTCGCAACTCCTCCTCTACCACTTCATGTTCGGGCCCGACTACACGGCGGGGTGTCCGGCCTGTTCGGCGATCGCGGACGGCTTCAACGGGTTTGTGGTTCACCTGGCCAACCATGACGTTATGCTCTGGGCGGTGTCGCGTGCGCCCCTTGCAAAGTTGCAGGCCTACAAACGGCGAATGGGCTGGACATTTCCATGGGCATCCTCATTCGGAAGCGACTTTAACTTCGACTTCAGCGTGGGGTTCACCGAGGAGCAGCAGCGCAAAGGGAGCATTGAATACAACTACCGGAGCGAGCCGCCGCTGGTCCCGGAAGATGTCAATGACCCATTCGCGGCCATGAGCGGAACAGACCCGGCCACGTACACGCGGGAGAGGCCGGGCATGAGCGCGTTCGTGCTCGAGGACGGCGTCGCCTATCACACCTATTCCGCCTATGCGCGCGGATTGGACGGCCTCTGGGGCATGTACCAGTGGTTAGACCGCGCCCCCAAAGGGCGTAACGAGACGGGCCTCTGGTTTCGCCGCCACGATGAGTACGACAAGCACTGAGCTAAGTCGCAGTTGCCGCGAAACAGCGGGACGGGAGATCACACTCATGGCTTCCGAGCGGGCCTTCTTCGGCGTCTCGGCACTGCTCTTCGCTGCCAGCGCGGTGGTGACGATCGTCTGGTGCGGGTCCATGTCGACAATGGGCGAGATGCGGATGCCCGGCGGATGGACGATGTCGATGGCGTGGATGAGGATGCCCGGACAGACGTGGCCCGGCGCCGTGGCGTCGTTCCTTGGCATGTGGGTCGTGATGATGGTGGCGATGATGCTCCCATCCCTTGTCCCAATGCTGTCGCGCTACCGCCAGGCCGTCGGCAGGACAGGCGCGACGAGCTTGGGTCCACTGACTGCGCTCGTTGGGGTAGGTTACTTCTTCGTGTGGACCGTGTTCGGAATGGCCGCCTTTCCGCTGGGCGTCGCGCTAGCGGCAGTCGAGATGCAGCAGCCGGCGCTCGCGCGCGCCGTACCGATCGCAGTCGGCGCGGTCGTCGTGATTGCCGGAGCGTTCCAGTTCACTTCATGGAAGGCGCGTAACCTAGTCTGCTGCCGGGAGGTACCTGGGCGCGACAGTACGCTCCTAGCCGACACCGGCACGGCTTGGCGACACGGCGTGCGCCTCGGCCTCCACTGCAGCCACTGCTGTTCCGGTCTGATTGCGATTCTCATGGTCATCGGGGTCATGGACCTTCGCGCGATGACAGTCGTGGCCGCAGCCATCACCGTTGAACGTCTCGCACCGGCCGGTGTGCTCATGGCGCGAGCCATCGGTGTCGTCGTTGTCGCGGTAGGGTTGTTTCTGATCGCGCGAGCAGCCGGGCTCGGATGATGGATCCCATGGTGTTTATCATTTCATGTTTGCTCCCGATTGGGATGAGGGTTGTCCAAGGTGTTCATTTGTTAGTGATCACGTCGATGGAACCCCTTGTGCATCTTGTCATCATGATCGTTACGAATAAAAAATTGGTGGTGCTTTCACTTCTTAATGTGCCGAAGTGTGAGCCTGAAGCACTGCAAACTTCCTGCCGTAGACGAAATGAAACGATGTCGATATGAAATCCCTGTGTTCTCAGCGAATTTGTCTTCAGTTTCTTACAGTAGAATCTCTCGAAAGGCCTTCAGTGGAAACGCCCATTTCGCGCGGATGAGTGATTTATCAGATCCCCAGCACTTTTTTAGAAATGTGCATGGTTACCAGCACGTGAGGCATATCCACAACCTCGGCAATTTTCAGATCGCAGGCAAGCGAACACAGAACATAGGCTTCATTGCGGCTTAATCCTTGTTCCTGAACCAGATAGTCGATCATGTAACGTGTGGCCTTCTTAGCGGCTTCGTCGATTGTTGTCGCAAAACCAGTAACTGCATAATACTCTGAGGTTTCGTACTGCGGCTCCGGAATTTTCTTGTTCTTGAGAACGTTTACCTGATACACAATCCGCATGGGCGCTTCAATAGCAGTGCCGCAAACTTCACCCAATCCCTGTGCCGCATGAGTATCGCCGATTGAAAAAAGCCCCCCTTTGACGAAAACCGGAAAATAAACTGTGGTGCCTTCCACAATGTTTGGATCATCCATGTTTCCACCGTTTGCTCGCGGAGGAATGGTGGAAAGCAATTCATCCGTATCCGGGGCGACACCCATCACACCCGCAAAGGGCTTCAATGGAATCTTGATCTTTTCGGTAAATGAAACGCTTTTCGCATCCTTACCCAACTTAAATGTTTTCAGAAACGGTTCTGGAAATTCATCGGACAAAAAACCGAAGCCGTGGAAGATGCCCACCCAACCCCAATCGCCGATTTCAATCTTGATCAGTTTCACCGCTAAACAGTCGCCTGGTTCGGCTCCCTCCACATAAACCGGCCCGGTCAGCGGATGAACGGGGTCCATTTGAACCTTCGACACATCAGCAAAAGTGGAATTGATGTTCAGCTGACGATCTGACGCTTCTTCCGTATCCACTTGAATGACCGCCCCATTAGGCACTTTCAATACCGGCGGTATCGTACGGCTGAATTTGTTGTGAGTCTGGTCGGAAGTTAGAAAGTATTTTGGTTTCAGTTCACTGCCCGATTTCCCGGCTGCTGCTATGAACACCACTGATGCAAAAATCGTTAACAACAAACCAATGCGAAAGCGGTCAGATGAGTTCAACAGCATTCCAACCAACGAGGTAATTTTATAATAGCACAAGGGGTTCTTACGAAAATCATAGTAACGGAAGGAGAAATGCCTGACTGGCTACGAGACCGCCGGCTGGTACTGAATGCGCACTTTGTGGTACCGTTCCTGAGGGATGGCATTGAGTTTGGGCGCGAGAGTTGGTTCCTATCAAATTCTGGCTGTGATTGGTGCAGGTGGAATGGGCGAAGTGTATCGCGCCCGCGACACCAGGCTGAATCGTGATGTGGCGATCAAGAGTCTTCCGCACGCTTTTTCCGGCGATGCCGATAGACTCGCACGATTTACGCGTGAAGCTCACACGCTTGCGTCCTTAAATCATCCAAACATTGCGCAAATTTACGGTCTGGAAGAATTTAACGGAACTCGCGCGCTGGTGATGGAGCTTGTCGAAGGAGAGACGCTTGCGGACCGTCTTCAAAAAGGAACTCCGCCGTTGGAAGAGACGATTTCCATTTTCAGGCAAATTGCGCTGGCACTGGAATATGCTCATGAGAACGGAATTATTCACCGCGACCTGAAACCTGCAAATGTGAAGATCCGTCCCGATGGCACGGTCAAGCTACTCGACTTCGGACTTGCAAAAGCATTTGAAGGAGAGCCGGCTGGCAAATCGCCTGATCTCTCGAGTTCTCCCACACAAAGCCACATGATGACCGAAGCAGGAATCATTCTGGGAACCGCTTCCTATATGTCGCCCGAACAGGCGAAAGGAAAAGCAGTCGATAAACGCACCGACATCTGGTCGTTCGGTGTGGTGCTATTCGAATGTCTGACCGATAAAAAGCTTTTTGAAGGCGAATCGCTCCCGGAAATCCTGGGCTCCATCTTTCGCCAGGAGATTACGTTGGATGCGCTTCCTGCAACGGTTCCGGATTCCATCCGGCACCTTCTTTCCCGTTGCATCGAACGCGATCCCTCGCTCCGCTTGCGCGATATCGGCGAAGCACGCATCATCCTTTCGGCAACTGCGCATCCGGAAAAATCGCCGGCCGTTTCCGCTCCGGCCAAACGGAAATCTATCTGGAAAGCAGTTGCCTTAACAGCAATTGTAATGACGTTGATGGCGGCAGCAGCAACGATGATCTTTTACAATCGTTTCACACGCGACCAACCTTCGTTACATTTCGAAATTACCGGAGCTTCATTCAACTACACGTCAGTCGCTGCGATCTCTCATGATGGAAGTCAAATTGCGTACGTCCCTTATCACCCAACCGCCAGCTCCCCGATTTATATTCGCGCGCTGAACTCTTTTGCCAGCAGGCCGATTCATGGAACAGAAGGGGCGGCCAACCCGTTCTTCTCTCCGGATGGTTCCAGAATCGGTTACTTTGCGAACCGGAATTTGTATGTTGTCCACGTGAATGGAGGCGCTCCGCAGAAAATTGCTCTTGTTCCGGAAGGTTTGATTAAGAGCGGTTACTGGGCAAGCGATAATTCGATCTTCTTTTCAGGAGCTGAAATTGAAGGAAAGATTGCGCGTGGCATTTCCATAATCCGACCGGATACCGGCGATTTGAAACAGATTACAAAACCAACCGATGGTGAACGCGATCATTGGCATCCTTATCCTCTTCCGGGCGGACGCTGGCTCCTGTTTACTGCCGGGACCGCCGCGATCGATGCTTTCTCGCTTGAAAGCCAAGAACGTCACCGCGTGATTGATGCTGCGATTAATCCGCAGTACACTTCCGGACACCTCTTGTTTTACCGTGAATCGGATCTCAACATTTACGCGGCGCCATTCGATATCGATAAAGCTGTCGTTACTGGAGAAGTGAAACTGGTGCAAGAAAATGTATCGACGCGTGTCGGTGCATACGGAACCTATGCTGTCGCTGAAAATGGAACAATGATCTTTACACCTTCGGAGGGTGCCGCGGCAACAGGTGCTTATGGTGTGGTGTGGGTCGACAGGAAAGGAACGATTACGTCACTGGTAGAACATCGGGATTCCTGGACACAACCGCGTATTTCCCCGGATGGGCGCACGTTATTGATCAATCAAAGCGGTAATCTGGAATGCATGTTGTGGACCTACGATCTGAATCGCGGAACACTATCAAAGCTTACTTTCAATCGTGATCATCATGGAGCTGCCTGGCATCCGTCCGGCAAAAAGATTGTTTTCAGTCTGGGGGCTGAAGGAGCCAGAAATATCAGTGAAAAAGACTTGGATCCGGCGGCGGCGGAAGAATCCATCGTCACGATGGAACAGGACTTGAATCGTCCAACATGGTCTGCTGACGGCAAATATCTGGTTTTTGATTCGTTGTCTGGAGACCGTGGAACAGATCTCTATGTTGCTGATCTCAGCAAGGGAGGAAAGCCTCAACCCTGGCTGGCGTCACCATTCAACGAGACACTTGCCGCATTCTCACCAGACGGACGCTGGCTGGCTTATGTCTCCGATGAGTCAGGAAGAAATGAGGTGTACATTCGGTCCTTTCCGGAACCGGGTACTCGGATTCAGATTTCTACTCAAGGCGGTACTGGCCCTTTGTGGTCCCGCGATGGCAAGGAACTGTTTTACAGCTTTGGAAGGCAGATGATGGACGTCAACATTTCCTACAGTCCGGAATTTTCCGCTTCCGTCCCCAGAAAACTGTTCGACGGTCCTTTTGTCTGGGAGCGCGCCGCAAATTACGATATCACTCCGGATGGACAGCGTTTGGTGATGATCTATCGCGACGCACCGGAAGGGACCACCGAAGTTGTGCGCGTGATCACCAACCTTGGCTCAAAACTTGTCTCGCAATCTGCCAGATGACTTTCTGTGATTTTTTGCTACTAAAGGATAGGAAACTCTCAGAAATCAAGAGTTTCTGAAAAACTCTCCCATTGCCGCCTTACGTCCGTCATCAGCTTCTGAAATCCCGGATGGGAACGGATGTTTGCAAGCAGCGGATCCTCTTGACTCAAGTACGGATAATTGATAAAGCCACGACTCACAGACCGTGTGAGCCAGCGCAAAGCTTCATCGGGTTCGTTCAGGATTGCGTAGCTTTGTGCTACCGTGTAGGTCCAATGCAGGTCCCCCCAGATGGCAGACTCGAATTCAGGTGTCGCCAGTCTGTGCACTTCCTGCTTCTCTCCTGCAAGCGCATGTTTGAGAAGATGTGCCATGGTGGATAACGAATCGGAGGTTGGATCGGGAAAGTGTCGATCAACAATCGCCACAACCCCCGGAATATCTCCCGCGGCCGCGAGGCAAAAGGCCGTATTCCAGGGAGGAATCGGACTCTCACCGGCCAGTTCCTGGCATTTCTTAAGGTGTCCCATTGCAGATTCAATCCTTCCGTAGACATATTCCATGTACGATTTGAGCCAGTAGAGCATGTCCCACAATGGATCGATGGATTCTAATTTTTTGAGGACGTCCTCCGCCTCTTCCATCTTTCCGGCGTACACCAATCCGGCCGCCAAAAAGAAAAGACAATCGGGGTCGTGGGGATCCAGACTCAGGGAACGCCGCAACTGACTTACCCATTCCCGAATATTGCCTCTTTGAGCAGCAATGAATCCGAACAAAGCAGGGGCATGAGGGCCATTCGGGTCAAGCTTCTGCAGCTTTCGCGCATATTCCTCGGCGCGATCCAGATAGGATGGATCTGATGTGAATCCCATGTTTACGTACTGCCAGACAGCGATTCCCATTCCGCGGTTCAGAACGATGTTATCTGCCGAAAGGTCCAGAGCCTTTTTGAGATTCGAAACGGCGGAGTCCAGCCGCTCCTTTGTAAAGCTCCAGATATCCTTGCGCGCTTTCAGATAGGCGTCGTAAGCATCGATGTTGCCGATCGGATGCTCACCCAGGCGGCGATCTTCTTCTTGCGTGAGCTTCAGGCGTAGTGATTCGACAATGGAACGAGCAACTCGTTCCTGAATTTCGAAGATATCATCGAGCGTGCCGGTATATTTATCGGACCATAACAAGGTGTCTGTTTCGGTGTCCGTTAATTGTGCTGTAATCCGGATCTGCTGACCTGCTTTTCGAACGCTTCCCTCAAGCACATAACGAACATTCAATTCGCGGCGAATGGTCGATAAGTCTTTGTCCGTTCCTTTTAAACGCATGGATGAGATTCGAGAGATTACCCGCAGCGCGGTTATCTTTGACAGATCAGAGATCACCTCTTCCGTTAATCCATCGCTGAAATATTCGTTCTCCGCATCGGCACTCATATTACGAAACGGCAGTACAGCAATCGAAAGGAGACTCTTTTCCGTTTTTACCGAGCCGCTCACTGCAGACGATTGAGGACGGAGTGCCGGAAGCAGCTCTTGCGCGGAAGGGAATCGATTCTCGGGATTTTTGGAGAGACATCGTCGCACAATGGATTCTAGTTCTGGCGCAACTTGAATCCCGGACCCCGCAAGATCGGGCGGGTCGTCCCGAAGGATAGCCGCGATCGTTTCGGATGAAGTAGGACGGTCAAAACAACGGTGTCCACTGAGCATTTCGTAAAACACAACTCCAAACGCGAAAACATCCGAACGCGAATCGACGACTTCACCGCGTGATTGCTCCGGAGACATATAGGCCAGAGTTCCCAGCAGGACGCCCGGCGAAGTCACAGCATTCGTTGGTTTCAAGGAAATTTCCGCCTGGACTGGAGGTGCTGAAATTCGAGCCAGACCAAAATCAAGAATTTTCACGCGATTCTGCACCGTCAAGAAAACGTTTTCCGGCTTCAAGTCGCGATGAACAATCCCGCCGCTGTGGGCAGCAGCAAGTCCTTCTACAATCTGGATCCCGACATCAAGCGCTTGGATACGGGGAAGCTACCATTTCGCAGCGCCGAACGAAGAGTCTCGCCTTCCAGCAGTTCCATTACAAGATAGTGCACACCGTTGTCGCAACCGATATCGTATAGTGTGCAGATATTGGGGTGATTCAGACGCGCAACGACCCGGGCCTCCTGTTCAAATCTTCTTTCCGCATCCGGACCCGCAGAAAGGTGCTCCGGCAATACCTTGATCGCTACCCTGCGGTCGAGGCGCGTGTCACGGGATACGTACACTTCGCCCATTCCCCCCGATCCCAATGGAGCGAGAATCTCATAAGGCCCCAGTAACGTTCCCGGCCAGACCGCCATATTCAATCCTCAAATTCTCTTTGCCTTGTCATTATAATCCAGCACTGAAAGCTCTCAGAGTGGATAACGATATAAGAAAATTCGCGCCTCTAACTACGAGCTCCAACATGATTGGTAGGTCTGTTTGCGCCATCAAGCGATTCATGGCTTCATATTATCTCAAGACAGAACGGGGCTATTTGGGCTTTTAGAGCGGGTGGCCGAACCCCAAAACCCTGAAATATCCTGTTCCCTAACCATGGGACGCGCCTCTCCGATCAGCTGAAGCTTCTCAGTATCAAATGCTGTACCATTAACGTAGACTGGATAGTTAGGACTAGGTTATTTAAGTGTCACTATCATGGGTGGATTACCTTCACTTTTTTTTTCTTCAACGCGCCCAATTCCGGGATGCTCATACCTATGGTACTCATAGAAATCGCCTGAGACTTCGATAGTCTGACTGCTTTTCTTCACCCATTTTGATGGTGTGCCTCCATATGCTTCAAGAAGACGTTTCAAGTCTCGAATCCGGCGTCCTTTCGCAATGACTCGTGACTGCGCCAGCATCTTCGCAGTGAGTCTGACACCGGTTGCGGATCGTTTTGGTATTTTTCCTTCACTCCGAATTATTCATTATATGTTTTGCTTCATCAAAATTAAATCGACACGCCAAAGGCTCTAGGACACTTCCAACGGACCATTCTTATTCAAGAAAATCCGAATTTGGCGTTGTTGCAAGGCGGCTGCCGCGCAAGTGGCGGGCGAAGCGAAGGAAAATGTGGTGCGGACTCAACATCCGCACCACATAGAAAGGCGGGGCCGACGGGACTCGAACCCGCGACCTCCGACGTGACAGATCGCTACAACATCGTCGAGACGTCGAGATCCCGGTATCCAAAATGAACCAAAATCAACCAATTTGGGTGCAAAAATGCAAACAGAATGCAAACGAAAACCACCGGATTGGGGGATGTATCAATTGCCATTTGACGGAGGTAAATTCCTTTTCTCAGTCGACTGATTCCTACTTCTGCTTCGAAACGTTCCGCTGTTGTGGCGGATACGCAGTGGTTTATTCTGCGGGAACATTAACGAAGGGGTTATCGCGTAACACTAGTTCGTGATGCTGCGCGTCTTTCCAAAATGTTTGCAGTATTAAATGGATCGCATTAAGGAACTCGGGTTTTCAGCAAGACATGTTCGATTTCACTGAGCTGCGCTTGTTTTGCGTAATCCAAAGCCGTTTTCCCGGCCGCATCTGTTGCACTCAAATCAGCGCCTGACTGAATCAGCATCTTCGCGATAGCTGCATGGTTTGCCTTGGTAGCCCAGATCAGAGGTGTCAAACCTTTTGCGTCCTTCAAGTTGGGATCGGCGTGAGCTTCCAGAAGCGCTTTCACAGTCGGTTCATCCCCTTGCTCGCAAGACCAGCTTAAAGGAGTGCGACCGGCAGAATCTGTTTGGTTCATCGATGCGCCTGAAGTAATTAGAATTCTTGCCATTTCAAATTGTTTGGCCCGGAGTGCTTGAATCAATGGCGTGTATCCAAGCTCATTCGCAATATTCGGATCGGCACCCGCAGCAATCAACAAATGCAGTATCCTAGGATTGCCACGAATGGCAGCAAGGTTCAAACTGGTATCGCCGTATCTGTTTTTGATGGAAGGGCTGGCTCCGGCTTTGAGAAGTGTCTCTACAACATCAGGATGATTGCCGATAATCGAAAACATTAGAACGGTAAAACCAAACTCGTCCGCATCATTCGAGCTTGCGCCGGATTGAATCAACAGACTTGCTGTGGCTGTTTGTCCGTAATAGGCAGCCACCATTAGCGGGGTCAAACAGCGGTCATTTTCGCTGAAAATGCTAACCGTGCCGCTACCATTCACGTTACCTCCTGATTGAACGAGGTTCGCTAGTCTTTGTGTTTGGCCAGACCGTGCGGCTTCCAGCAATTCAACATTGCTACCACACTTTGACGGCCGCAAAACTCTGGAAGGAGTCGCACGCTCAGGAATGGGAGCCGATGGAGGCGGAAACTCATGAATCGAGCGTGATCCAATCAAGAGATAAAGGCCGCCGAAGATCATAATTGCCGCTGCTGTTACGACTCCCGCAAATTTCCGTCCCGAAATAATCAATTCCTTTTTGCCCGGGCAATTGTACAGGCTGCATCGCCCATGTTCGTTCCAGCAGGCGGCGTGATGCCTGGTTCCGCACACAGAGCAACGAACGATCTTTTCTTTTCCAAAAGGCGCTTTGCAAAACGGACAAATCACTGAAATCGGCAATGCCTCTATCGGAGTGGCAGCCTCTTGGACGAGTTCTGCCTTCTTCACTTTTTGTGATGCCAGCGACTCCGAACTTTGTTTACCTTCTTTTCGCATCTTCCTGTAATCTTCGGCGCGCCCGAGATTCGTCTTTCTTTACAAGCAGTATATCCCTATTTCCGACTTCCGAATTATCAGAGATGAACGATGCGTATCCCAACCATACGTAAGTTCTTTGAATCCTCATCTCGATCAGAAAGACTTTTTTGTATAGTGAACGCTTTTGCATTTAACAATGTGTGAGCTCTGCGAGCTGATCTTGCGACAAAGATTTTGTGGAAGAAAAGTAAACCGGCGGTTTCGCTTTAATTTTTCTTTTTGCAATCGCATCCAGGACTCCCGAAATTCTCGCGCTTCCTGTTATCGCCGAGCGGATGTATGCGCGTTGGGAGTGAATTCGTTGGGTCCTTTACGAAGCCGCCGGCAGATTCCGGTCAACGCCATCTGGTCTACACTTTTGACTGATGTCGAGCGTGTTTGTGTGATTGCGGGATGTATCAATTTCCATTGACACGCGTTTGCTTTCTACACGTAACGGGCAAATTAGCGGATGCTTCGAAATCAATTCTTAAGCGGATGATTTTCGACTTTATACGCTCATCAGAAATGAAAATGGGCTGAGCGGTTTGTTCGACCACTCAGCCCAAATGTGTCTGCGCGTCTGGCATTGACGCGTTGAGCGGGGCCGACGGGACTCGAACCCGCGACCTCCGACGTGACAGATCGCTACAACATTCGTCGAGACGTCGAGATCCAAGTATCCAAAATCGACCAAAATAAACCAATTGGGGTGCAAAAATGCAAACAGAATGCAAACGGAATCTGGTTGAAGTTCTGACTTTCAGAAGATTACACGCGGATAGGGAGCAATCTGGGCCCTGGCTCTTTCTTCATCTATGCTGATTAGAACGCCTTGCTCTAATTATCGGAACTGATTCATTGCGTCAAAAACAATTCCACTAACACGTTCCGGTCGCAGCAAGGATCGAACCGAAATCGAGATCGTGGGTGAATAGAACATAGGCGTGATCTGCGGCCCAAGAAAGGATCTCTTGATCGGTGGCTTGAAAGTTGCCGACTTCAGTCCAGTGAAGGGCTTCGAAACCGGCACCTTTGAAAACTGTTGTCCAATCCGGTGAGAGGTTCGTGTCAATTAGGATCTTCATCCGCCGACTTGTTTAATAGGAACATCAATCTCTTCTGCCCGCCAGGCAGCATAGGAGAGCGCTTCATCTATGTCTTCAGGTTTCAGATATGGATACAACTTAAGGATTTCTTGTTTGGGAGTACCGACGGCCACAAGACCGACAATCATACCGACTGTGACTCTCATTCCGCGAATGCCAAGGTTTTCCGGTTCTTCTTAACAGTGTGTAGCGGTAATTCGACCGTAAGTGATTGATGTACAACAACATCTATAGTCGCGATGACCATCACATTGTGATCCGAAATATTCAGCCGATAGCAACTAAAAGAACTCGCAACTAAAAGAAAAAAGGCAGCTTTCTCGAGGGAGACGGTGGTTGGATCTGCTGACTCGGCGAATTTCAACGTTACACACTCTTACGAAGACCCGGTTTTCCTCCCATCACAGCTGGATCAAATGGTATTCGTTTCAATTCTTTCATGGTCCGCCATACCTCTTTTCAATCATAACCGCTCCGATGAGCCGTGTGACCACAGGCTAAGGGATCTCAGCTTGTCCATGAGTTTCTTATCTTTGGTACTCACGTTGTCCATCTGCCGTTTCCGCATCTGAAATTCTTGCCGTACGGCAAGAATTTCAGATGCGCGTGAACTGGATGGCGCAGAGTTCAGCCGAATTTCACATATCAGGAAGATGACCAAGAAAGCAATTTCATAGCCAAGGGGCTG
>JAKEFK010000380.1 GCA_022616075.1 bacterium | reverse complement strand
CGGTCATTAATGCCAGCCTGGAGGCTGGCGCTCATTTAACGGCTGCAAAGATGAGCGCCGCCATTCTGGCGGCATTGATGTCCGCCGGCTTTTAGCCGGCGCCGCGGGCGTCTTGCCCGCCGAACTGAGCAACTTTTTTCTGTCCCTTCCGATAATCTTATTGAGGCACAAATGATTTCCAGAATTTCATCCATAAGATGTTCTCATGCGACGGCTATTCCATCGGACGAAGGAAGAGTATATTCCCTGGTTCCAAAAGCGCCGGTGACGATTCGGGCAATCGCATCCAAAAAGGATACGTATTCGGACTTTGCAGTGGACCGTTTTCAGAAATACATGGAGTACGCGCGGAGAGCAAAGCGCGATCTGGCTGACAATTCTTCGCTCTACGGTTATGGAATAGCCGCTTATGCAGCCACGGAGTTGATTATTCGCGCGTAGTTTTTATGCCGTAGAAGAACAGCAACATATCATCCAGCAAAGTGCCGTCGCTAAGCTTTCCTCTTTCAGCGCCATCACGCCCTACGGCAAATGCAGGCGCTTTCCAGTCTGGCATTCTCACCTCAGAATTCGGTCCAAATCCGCCCAGTTGCTTGTTAGGATTAAGCGGATCGATTTGCCAGTCCGCGCCATCGAGAACCAGTTTGTAATCAGGACGCGAATCCAGAGGAAGCGAGCGTTCATGAAATCATTGCTAGAAAGAATATCAAGCCGCCACCGGCAAAAGCCTGCGTTGAACTGAGACAACCGAAACCAAACTACAGCAAAGAGGGCGGCCACAAGGGTCGCCCCTACTTTATGTGTTTACTCGTCCAGTTGCGGATTGCTTCATCGAGTTTTGCCGGCTGATCTTCCGTTGCGTACACGCGACAATCTTGCATTTGAATCACTGTGATGGGCAGCGAACTGACCGAGTGATCCATAGGGTGCCATTGATCCAGTGCGGTTTTGTTATACTCGAATCCGGGGGAAGTCTTTATCGTGAACAGAGGGAAGCACAAGCATCGGAACTTTGATAGTTTTGATCTCCGCTGAAAGGTCTGTTGTTGCGAGCTCTGCAAAATAATGCCACCAGGTTGCAGGAAGGCTCTGCGCGGTCAGGTTCGAAAGCCAATCATGGCACTTTTTCTCCTTACAATACCAGGCTGCATTCTGCATGAGTATTGCGCGATACTGATCGTGGGATGGATAAGGAAAAAGTTCTACCGGAGTCCAGCTATTCACGATCTTCGCACGTTCTGCTAATGTGGCATTTTGCGGCATACCAGGAATCGGTGCATACAGTAAACCGTTCAACACAATCGTTCCGCGGAACATTTCCGGATGTTGCAGCGCAAGCTTCATCGCAAGGTAGGAACCCGCCTGATGTCCCAGAATCACCGGGCGATTTAGTTTTTCTTTCTTGATGAAATCCAAAACTGCAACGCTTGCGTTGTCCCACCAATCCATGGTTTCAAAATCCATCGTATCCGGACGCTGCGGCGCACTGGTTCCTCCGAAGCCGGGCAGAGTGACTGCGTAAAAAGTGAAAAGAGATTGATTCCTTTTCATAAAAGAATCAAAAACGCTCCAATCCGCGCCGAGATCAGGAATCAGAATCATTGGTATTTTGCCGGTTCCACTTTTTTTGAAGTTTCCAAGTTGCCCCGGTTTCACTGTCGGCAAAACGGGAGGAATAAGAGGTTGTCCGGGTCCCCAGGAGGCTGTTGCCATGGAGGCTGGAACTCTACCAACAGGAAAACCGCGGAGTTTCTGTGCCAATTGAAACAGATCAGTGTACGCTTTTGTCCGTTCTTCCTGAGTTAATCCCGGCTGTTCCGATTTCCTTTTCAAATCAGTAAGTTGATCCAGGTCGGCAGGAGTTACCTTTTTGTGAATGCCCCAGTATTGCGTTTGCTTTTCCATGTACGCTCGAAGTCCATCATCAGCACCTACTGGAAAACTGAATAAAGAGAAAAGAATGAAAACTAAAAGTCGTTTCATGTTTCACCTCTGACACGATGAAATTTATCGGAGTAGATGAGAAGGCTTCCATACGTTTGTGGCGAGCGGTCGGAGGGAAGGGGAGAGTGGTCTGCATTGCGGACTGGAAGTCCGGCGGCCCGTAATGCAGGCTGGAAGCCTGCGCTCCATAGTTACTTCCTGAAGAGAAAGCGTTTCACTTTCTCCTTCAAGCGGCGACTGACGGGGAGCGCGGTGCCATTTTGAAGAATCAGGTGGGTTTGGCGCTGGGGTTGCATTTCGCGGATACGGTCGGTGTTTACAAGAATGCGGCGATGGATTCGGAGGAAGCGCGCTGGATCGAGCGCTTGCTCGATGGCATTCATCGATTCGCGAATGATATGAGTCTCTTTTCCTGCATGCACAAGGATGTAGTTATCTTCGCTTTCGATCCAATCAACCTGATTGCATGGAACAAAAATGATTCCACGTGTTGATTTAACAGCGATCCGTTGCAGGTATTCGTTTTCTTTTTGCAATGTTTGTAAAAGAGCCATTGCCTGCTCAGCCGGTTCGGAGTTCCGCTTGAGCCGGATTTGTTGTTTCACTTTTCGGAGCGCTTCTTCAAATCGTTTCCGCGTGAACGGTTTCAGAAGATAGTCCGCTGCGTTCGCTTCAAATGCTTTGACCGCGTATTCATCATAGGCTGTGATGAATATGACGGAGAACTGACGTTCCAGACCGGATCGCTTCAATAAGTTGAAACCGTCCATCAGAGGCATTTGAATGTCCAGGAAAAGAATGTCCGGTTTATATGTTCGAATCCATGCCAGCGCATCCTGACCGTTTTCACATTCTCCAATCAGTTCGATTTCGGAATCCAATTCCAGAAAATGACGAATTCTTTTCCGCGCGGGTGATTCGTCGTCAACAATCAGGGTCCGCAGTTTCAAAGTTTTCCCTCCGAAACATGAAAGGGAATACCCAGGGTTACGACCGCGCCTCCGTCCGGTTGGTTTGCCAGATCGAGATGCGCCTCCGCTCCATACATCCTGCGGAGCCTGTCACGCGTTGTAGCGATTCCAATACCTTCGGTTATGTGAGAAGGCAACCCGGGACCATTGTCACAGATCACTATTTGCAACTGGCCGTCGCGTCGTTTTGCTTCAATGCGAATCGTTCCCTTACCGGAACGTGTTGAAACTCCATGGCGCACTGCATTTTCTACCACCGGCTGTAGAATCAGATTCGGAACGAGAGCAGACAGAGTATCCGGATCAATTTCGAATTGCGCGTGAAGACGGTCTTGAAAACGGAGTTGTTCAATTGCGAGATATCGTTTCAAGAATTCCAGCTCTTTTTCCAGTACGATTTCTTCGGTTCCTGGATTTTGTAAAGTCAGCCGTAAGAAATCGCCCAGTTGTCCGATCATTTCATCTGCAACCTCCACATCGGTCCGCAAGAAGGATGCAATCGAGTTCAATGTGTTGAATAAAAAATGTGGATGCAGCTGCATCTTGAGCGCCTGAAGCTGGGCCTGGGTCAACTCGGCCTGAAGCCGTGCCACGCGTTGTTCGGAATCGCTAAACTGTCTGAGCAATACAAGCAGCCAGTAGACGGCGATTCCCACGTGGAAATCCAGCGGAAAAGCAAATTGAAAAGTATCGAGAATCTCGCCTCCTTCTCCGATAGAGAGACGCAAAGCATGAAACACAATAACGAACAGGACAAGGTGAATGAATGACAGCGCGGCCCCGCAAATTGTGTGGATCGCGATATGACGCGTTGCTTGTTCTCTGCGCCACGGATACATGCGAGCGATCTTCGTTACAAGCGGGGCAAGTAATGCCCATATAAGCCAGCGCGGAATTTCCCAGATCAACACCTGCGGCCATCCCATTGATCCGCCGGCGCGAATGGCGAACAGGTGCAGTTGACTCGCGAATACCAGACCCACCAGCAACCAGGCCAGGAAGGGAAGCAGTTTCCGGATCCTCATTTGCGGACCTTCCAGAGTTTCTCGTACGCGACTACAGGTGAATACATTAAATTGATTTCAAAATCTTCCACATCCGGTTGCGCAAAACAATAACTCTGTTCATGAAAAAGCGGCAGCAACAAAGCTTTTCTTTCAACAATCTCTTCAATTTCTTGATAGATCTCATGCCTGATGGACGTATTGAATTCCGTGCGTCCCCGTTCTATGAGCTGATCGATTTCGGGCAAGCCGCAAAGTTTTCCAATAAATCCTTTTTCTGTATGCAGCAAAAACACGAAGGAATCGGCGTCCGGGTAATCACTGATCCATCGCGTCAGATTGCAGTCCGCTTTCGCCAGAGTTGACGCTTGATTGATGTGGTATTCGGATTTTGTGTCTACGAGGTTCATTCGAAAACCTCTTTCCCGCATATTCTTTGAGAACTCATCGGCGAAACCTGAATAGGGACCCTGATAGATCGAATTCAAGAAACAGGTAACGCTCGTTTCACGAACCAGTTGTCTGGACGCTTCCGGCGTTCTCCGCAACCTTTTTTCATAGCCGATCAGTCCGGGAGGAATGAAGGAATCTGCAAGAATTCCGAGCCTTCCAACGGTCTTTCTCACGAGCGATTCCACATCCAGTGATTCGAACAGTTCGCGCCGCATCTGTTCATCCTGAAAGGGACCCTTATGAATATTGAGAGCGAAATAGTAGGTGGAAAGACGCGGAATTTCTTTGTATTGGATGCCCGATTCCTGTCGCAACGCTTCCACATCGGAAGGGAAGAGATTCCATGCAAGTGAGAATTGTCCTGAGCGAAACCCTGCAAGAATTTCTGAAATGGAAACGCCGAAAGTAAATATCAAACGATCAGATTTCGGATATCCCTTACTCCAGTAATCCGGATTTGCCTCCAATTCAAGGCGGCGACCCGGATCAAAATTCACAACGCGGAAAGGGCCGGTTCCGACAGGACGTCCTGTAAAGAATTCGGAGCCTTCCGGAACGATCGAAGTGAGCGGATGCGTAAGAAGCGTAGGGAAAAAGGAGAGTGGTTGATCCAGCTCAATCACGAATTCGGAAGCGGAAAGAATTCTAAAGCCTTTGAGGTCCCCGACTTCGCTTTTCAATAATTCCTGAGCGCCACTGATGCAAGAGAGCAGCCAGCGGTTCTCCGATGCGGGATTTTGAAGAAGGCGTTCAAAAGAGTAACGGACATCGCGCGCAGTTAGTTTTCGGCCATCGTGAAATCGGACATCATCGCGCAAACGAAACCTGTATCTTTTGCCACCCGCTTCCGCCAGGCATTCTGACGCTAGCGATGTCGCGACATGAAGTCCTTTTGTCACCCGCGTTAAAGTTTCAAAAATCGTGGGCAACACTTCGTATTCGATGAGCCGGAATACAAGTGAAGGATCCAGACTATTCATTTCCTGGGAAGCGGGAACATGAATCGTACCCCCTCTTCTGCTGAGAGCCACCTGCGTCGCAGTGGATTCGGATTTCCAGATTTCAGAATAGTTCAGGTAGGGCGGATTGCTATAAAGCTTGAGCGCATGAATTTTCGGGTTTGCAAGTCTGTAATCGACGTCGTGGAACAATGGAATCAGCATGGCGGAATCGTGCAAGAGATTCTCTATTTTCAAATAAAGTCTCTCCCGCATCGCAGGATGCATTTCTTTTCTTGCGTTTGAGATGAGTTCGTCCAGTTCCTGTGAACAAAAATATTTGCGAAATCGTCCCGCATCGGAATGAAACAGCCCATAGATGAAGTTGTCCGGATCATCATAATCGGAGGCCCATCGTCCGATCATCAAATCGGTCTCTGCATTATTTGTGATGCGATCCTGATATTCCACAATGGTAGGTGTTTCGATTTTCACTTCAACGCCGATCTCTCTCCAGATCTGCAACAAAGATTTCGTGAGTGAGCAATAGCGATCTTGAAGGCTCGGATGAACAGAAGCGCGGAGGGTCACCGCGGAGTCGACACCCGCCTGTTTCAGGAAATCCAGAGATTCCTCCCGTGAGATGGGGCGTTTTCTGCGTCCGGGATCATGTCCGAGAATGCCTGGTGGAAGCAATCCTTCAGCCGGTTGAGCGAATCGTCCCAGAGCGCGCCGGATTAAATCGTGAGTCCGGACTACGCTCGCCAATCCCTGGCGAATTCTAAGATCGGAGAGCGCAAGACTGTTTTGATTGAACAGGACAAAGTATGTATTCTTCTTCGGGACTTCAACGAGCTGAGTTTTCAAATACCTGGTTCTGAGAATTTCCTCAAGATCGTTAGGCAGCAGATCGCGCGCAAGATCGTAGCTTCCTTTTCGAAATCCCGCTGCGGTTGCAGCCGAGCCGATCCCCGTTTTGAATTCAATCTTGTCCAACAAAGTAGTCGCCCCCTTCCAGTAATGCGGATTCCTTCGCAATACAATTTCATTCGATCTGAACGATTGCATTTCAAAAGGTCCGCTTCCCACGTACAGAGGGGATTGGCGCAGGGATTCTTCCCCCTCATGAAGGTGGAGGTTAGGTGGGGGTTGGAGATGTTCGGACAACCCTCCCCTCGCCCCTCCCTTTATAAGGGAGGGGGATTCGCCTTTGAATTCATCTATCACTTCTTTCACGATTGCTGTTCTGGCATCCGTCAACATCGATCCGTACATTGGCAGCGACTGATTCAGTTGCAACTCGATTTGATTTTCCGATAACACAGTGATTCCGGAGACCTCTGCAGCGGTTCCACTGAGGTATTCGGGAACACCGCGAATTGCAGAGAATGCGGCTGCCAGGTGCTCTGAACACAACCGGACCGCCTGTTCGAACGACCTTTTGACATCCTTTGGGCAAAGGTTCTGCCCGTCATGCATGGGGATGTTCGAGCGCAGCGTAATTAAAAAAGTCTGTCCGGAGTTTAAGATTTCCCATCGTTCACATAAATGCGGAATTAGATTTCCTCTCGCATCGCGCGTCAAGAGTGTTTCAAAAACGTTTGTGAGAACTTCCTGTTCCTCGTCGAAAGTCATTTGGGCCGGGTGCCGCACCTGAATGGACGCGGGAAACGCGACCAATAGTGTTCCACCTGTGGTAACCTGTTCATCTTTTTCCTGCACCGCGGGTTGGAGACTGTTGATTTCGTTTAAATATTCTTTCGCTTTTTGATATTCGCCTCGCAGGTTGGCCACCGTCGTCGCCAATGAAAGCAGCTTTATCCGGCAGTCCTGCATTTCAATTCTCCGTGACAGATCCAATCCGATTTCTATCCACTGAATGGTTGCTTCGATGCTTCTGCCCTCCCACGCGGTTTCTGCAGCAAGCAGAATTATATCCAGCATCTCGTTCCCCTGATTCCGCTTCTGATAAATGTCCGCAGCTTTTGCAAATTCCTTTAGGGCTCCGTCAAAATTTCCCGTGAGCCGTATTGCAGATGCCAGCATTTTTCTCGTCTCCGCCTCTATCAAAGAGTCTTCTTCCTCTTCTTCCAGAAATTCCAGTGCGATCCTGGCGGACCGGAGCGCTTCCTCTCCGGAAAAAGTTTCCAGGGACTTTTTGGCAAGCTTCAATCCGTATTCGACAACTTTTTCCGAAATATCCGCTTCCACAAAATGATGAAGTAGCCGTGGATAAACGCGATCCAGTTTCCTTGCATATTTTTTTTCGAGAGCATTCGCAAATCTAAGATTCAAAGCCCTTCTTTGTCTGCGCAACAGCGCGCCGTACAGAACGTCGCGAAGAACACCACTGGAAAAACTGAAACGCTCACCGCGCGAGAGGTTTTGTTCCTCCAGAAAGCCAAGATTGATCAGTTTCTCCATTGCCTCTTCGGTCCACTCATCGGTTTCCATCATGGATTCGAGATCAAGCAGGTCAAAACTTCTTCCCAGGACCGATGCGAGACTCAATATATTGCGCAAGTCAGCCGGCAACCGTTCGATTCTTTTTTCAATCGTTTGCTGTATGGTGACGGGAAGCGCCTGCGAGGAAATCGCAGTGTCCGCGGAAAGAGCCCATCCTCCATCGGGTGTTTGGATCATTTGTCCCGCGTCCATCAAGGATCGAATCAATTCCTTGGTAAAGTACGGATTTCCTTCAGTTGCCTGATATAAACGCTCGGCAAACTGCGTCTCGAATTTTTCGCTGCCGATGAGCACTTCCAGAAACGCTCTGTGCTCTTCACGATCAAAGGGTTGCAGGCTAAACGTGCTGAAACGGCGGTCTCCCTGGAACGTTTCCAGCATCCTTGTCAGCGCGTGACCTTTCTGCACTTCGGTAGAACGATACGTTCCAACAATGAAAGTCGGTGTAGGACCGAGACGCCGCACGATATATTGAAGCGCATCCAGCGAAATATCAGCGGAATGAAGTTCTTCCAGGAACAGCAGGAGGGGTTGTCCGGCTCCGATTCTAGCAATCGTTTTTGCCAGGAGCTCGTAGATTTGAATGCGGTCTTCCACTTTCTTTGTTTCCATGGGGCGCGCCAGAGTGGAAGTGGAAGTGGATTTCATCTCTGCGATTTCTCCTAGCACAGGAAACAGACTGATTAAATCAGCGGCCAGATCCGATAAATCCACAGGGATGGACGTTTGGGGAGTATTTACACGAAAAAACTCCTGAATCACTTCACAGAAACCCTGATAGGGAAAAACGCGATCCTGTTCCACAAAACGGCCATGAAGCACGCGGATCCTTTTTGCTTTCGCGAGCCGGTCCAGTTGCTCCAGTAAACGCGTTTTGCCGATTCCTGCTTCTCCGCCAAAAACTACAAACTGGCATTCGCCCGTTAGGGCAGTATTCAAATGCCGTTGCAGCTGATTGAATTCCTTTTCGCGGCCGATCAACAGAGATGGTTGTTTTGCCTGCTGAGTCAAGATCGGCGTGGCGGCTCTATCTGATGAAATACCTTCTTCTTCCAGAAGACGCGCTCGGTGCCGGCGAAGTGTTTGCGCAAAGTCTTTGCAGCGTTGAGGGCGCAGCGCGGGATCCTTTTCCAATGCATGCATGAGAACTGTTTCCAGCTCCGGATCCATCGCGATTCCTAATTCGCCGGGCGATTGTGGGGTATCGTGAAGGATGCTGTAAAGCAATAGATGAAGTTCACCGGTGAACGGGACTCTTCCTGTGAGACATTCATAGAGGACCGTGGCCAGTGAATAAACATCGGACCGTTGATCGACTTTCTGGTGCGCAATTTGCTCCGGACTGAGATAGGCGATTGTTCCAACGATCAGGCCCGATTCTGTGATCCGCTGATCGGTGGAACCGATGGCGAGTCCGAAATCGGTAATGCGCGCATGAAAGTGGCCATCTTCGGAGCGCGTTACCATAATATTTTCCGGCTTGATGTCGCGGTGAATGATTCCTAATGAGTGGCTGTATTCAAGCGCATCGGCTGTTTGAATGATAAGGTCCAGCACATCACTTAGAGTGAGCTTCTTTTCCTTCATCAGTTTGCGGAGATTGTCCCCACGCACGTAGGGCATCACAAAGAACAGGGAATCCTGATGTGTGCCGACATCGTAGATGCCAACAACTCCGTGATGATCCATCTTTGCGATGGTGCGGGCTTCGCGTTTCAGTCTTTCCTGAGCTTCCGCATTGAAAGTGCCAGGTGTCAGAAGTTTTACTGCAATCGGGCGATCGAGGAGTGGATCGTACGCGAGGTAGACAACGCCCATTCCGCCGCGACCGAGCTCACTTTGAATCTCGTAGCGGTCCGCGAGTCGTGTCCCTATCATCCCACCTTAATTCTACGGCTATGGAGCGCAGGCTTCTAGCCTGCATTCTTTTCTCAGGGCTTCGGTATCGCTGCAAATCCGCCGATGGCGCCGCCTACAATCCCAAGCACGATGGCCGCAGTCCAGAGCAGCATGATATTCTTCAGACCCAGACTTGAATTCATCCAACCCCAGATGAAAGCGTAAAGTCCGCAAATCAGGCCGAGAATTCCTTTCCCAACGCTTTGTTTGAACATCTGAACGAGAACAAGGATCCAACAAATCACGCTAACGGCAGCTGCAATGTACGACAGAGTCATTCCCATAATCCCCTCCTATTTGCTACTGGAAGTTAAACACAACAATTTCTATTTCACAAGCTCGAGTAGGATGTTGAGACTTCATCATTCTTTGATGATGGATTCTACTTCGGCCGGTTCGGCTGTTAGAGCAATGGCTCCACAATCCATGCACATATCCGCCTGGACCGGAACCCTCCCGGTTGAAAGTACAAGGAATTTCAACTTTGCTGGACGAAAAGTAATGCCCACCTGCGCGTTCAATCTACCCCGTTCCAAATGCTTCCCCCCGCAACGCGGGCAGGACTCCGGTATTTTCATGACAGCCGCTTCCATGATTGTCCACCTCCTAATACTGTTTTAGGATATCACTACCGTTTGTTGAAAAATCAAGATGCTGGCCGTTCCTCTAGTGGGAGCGCGGGCATCTTTGCCCGCAAAATGCTTATCGAGCGAACAGGTTCTTGCGGACTGGAAGTCCGCGCTCCATTTTGATTTTTCAACAAACT
>JAKEFK010000379.1 GCA_022616075.1 bacterium | reverse complement strand
TCCCTTTTGGATCATGCCTTCTTTATTGCTGAGCATGATGATCATCATTTATCTAGAATTACGGAACTGCTTGTAGAGTTGCAGGCCCAATAGCGAGAGATGCGCTAAAGAACGAAGAAGTAATGAGCGAAATCAGAGTGTTTTTAAGGAAAGTTCTTACTGCTTTGAACGTAATGTCCGGGAGAAACCAGCAGATTGACTCCCATCTAACTCAGATGGTTCGGTTCTCTCGCTTGAGTTCTATGCTCTTTTCAGCTTCAAACTGCTTCCTGTTGTATTTCTGCCATTGAATTCTTCACTCTTCTAACAATTTTCACTCCGCGGAGTGAAAATTGTTAGAAGATGGGAGTCGCAGAGACACAGCGCGCGCCTCCGGGCGAGCGCTCCGTGCCGTTTGTAACGCCGACTTCAGGCCGGCCAACTTTGGCAGTCTTCCGGCGGTACAGATCGCTCTACATTGTGAGAAAATAAAACTAAGAAGCGGGGATCATACATCAGTGGATTCATCCAGGGAAGTAACCAAATTTTTGCAGGAATGGAACAACGGGAATAAAGCTGCGTTAGATAAGCTCATGCCAATTGTTTATGACGAGCTGCGAAAGTTGGCTCGAGGTTATATGCGGCAGGAGCGGAGCGGCCATACTCTGCAGCCGACGGCACTCGTTCATGAAGCGTTCTTGCGATTAGTCGATCAGAACGCTGTGACGTGGCAAAATCGCGCGCACTTTTTTGGCATTGCTGCACAAATGATGCGCCGGATTTTAGTCAATCATGCTGTCAAAAGGCGGGCAGCCAAGCGGAACGGCATGTTGGAAAGCATTCCTTTGGACGAGTTCAGAGATCTCGGCGCCAGCTATCCTGTGAATGTGATCGCGTTGAACGAAGCGCTGATGGATCTGGAGTGTATCGATGCTCGTCAATCCAGGCTTGTAGAATTGCGCTTGTTCAGCGGCTTGTCTCTTGAAGAAACAGCCGAAGCCATGCAACTGTCGGTGGCAACTGTAAAGAGGGAATGGAGGACCGCCAGGCTGTGGTTACGACGCCGTATCAGTAAGGCGTAACGTCAATGAACCAAGAAGGGGAACAGGAACGATGGCAGCGAGTAAAGGAGTTGCTCGCCGCGGCTTTGGAACAGCCTGAAGCGGAACGAAACCATTTTCTTGATGAAGTTTGCAGCTCCGATCACACCTTGCGTGCGGAATTAGAATCGCTTCTTTCCTACGAAGAATCTCAGGACCGCCTCAGCGAACCTGCAATTTCGATGGATGCATTCAAGCAGCGGGATCGGATCGGTCCATATAAAATCATCCGGACGCTGGGGCATGGGGGAATGGGAAATGTCTATCTGGCGGCACGCGCTGATGATGAGTATCGCAAAGAGGTTGCGATCAAATTCATCCGTCAGGATGCAAGCTCCGATTTCATTCTCCATCGTTTTCGAAATGAACGTCAAATTCTTGCCGCTCTCGATCATCCGCACATGGCAAGGCTCCTCGATGGCGGAACCGCAGATGGAGTTCCTTATCTTGTCATGGATTACATCGAGGGTCTGCCGATCCATGAGTATTGCGACCAGAACAAGCTCAATACCGAAAAACGCCTCCACATTTTCCTTCAATTATGTGCGGCTGTGCATTATGCGCATCAGCGGCTCGTGATTCATCGGGATATCAAACCAAGCAATATACTCGTGACCAAAGAAGGCGTACCAAAGCTTCTCGATTTCGGTATTGCGAAACTGATGGCTCCGGAACTGGCTGCGCAAACGCTCGATGCGACAGGAACGGCAATACGCCTGATGACTCCGGAGTACGCCAGTCCTGAACAGACACGAGGGGAATTAATCACAACAGCAAGCGACGTCTATTCTCTTGGCGTTGTGCTATATGAACTGCTTACAGGACACAGTCCTTATCGAACGGCTAGCAACGACATTCATGATCTTCTGCGCGCGGTTTCGGAGACAGAGCCGGAAAAGCCTAGCACAGCAATTCAAAGAACGACCGAAGTTAAGAAACGAGGCAATGTTGAGCGAATCACTGTGGAAACTGTAAGTCGCACTCGTGAAGGCGCGCCGGATAAACTTTATCGCAGATTGCGTGGAGATCTTGACAATATTGTTTTGAAAGCCTTGCGTAAGGAACCCGGCCAGCGATACAGTTCGGTGGAACAATTCAGGGAAGATATCCAAAGACACCTGGATGGGCTTCCTGTGTTTGCGAGGAAACCTACGCTGGTTTATCGCGCAAAGAAATTCATTCGCAGAAACCGCGCGGGAGTTGCTGCTGTCGCATTGATCATCAATGCTTTGGCCGGCAGTATCCTTGCAATCAATCAGCAGCGGGTCCGCGCCGAACGCAGATTTAATGATGTCCGAAGACTCGCGCATGCAGTGGTTTTTGATTACCATGATGCCATTGCCGATTTACCAGGCTCCACTCCTGTTCGCCAGCGATTGATCAAGGATGCACTGCAATATCTTGACAGTCTTGCTGACGAAGCGAAAGACGATCGAGAACTTCAGCGGGAGCTGGCGAAAGCTTACGTCAAAATTGGAGATGTTCAGGGAAATAGTTACGTTGCCAACCTGGGCAACCCCAGCGGAGCGCTGATCAGCTACCGCAAATCACTCGCCATCCGTGAAACACTTTCGAACGCGCAACCGGACAACATTGAATGGGGAAGAGAACGGGCCGAAAGCCATGAACGGATTGGAAATATATTCCGAACAAGCGGTGATGTGAAAGAAGCTGACCAGAGTTACCATCGAGCAATCGGGATTCTGCAAAATTTATCTGTGAAGATGCCGCGCGATCAACAGACCCGCCGAAATTTGGCCAAGCTTTTTTATCATGTTGCGAATCTCAGAGGAATGGCACGCGGTCCGAATCTTGGCGATATTACCGGATCAATTGATTATCATCAGCGAGCTATAAAAATCCGCGAGGCATTGTGTGCCGAAGAACCAAACAATCTGATGCTGCGTGTCGAATTACAGGACAGTCATGGATCATTGTCTGATATTTTTTTGTCGATCTGGAAGCTTGCCGAAGCCAAATCGCACGTCTATCGAGCAATTGCTCTGGCCGAGAGTCTCGTTCAGGCTGAACCCCGGAGCTTAAAAGCGCAACAGATTCTGATGGGTGCCCAGGATTCACTTGGACGGTTGCTCCAAAGTAAAGGTGAACTGATGAAAGCGCAGGAAGTTTATCTGAACTGTTTGAATACGGCTCAGTCGATGTTGGCAATCGATCCGAGCAACAAACAGTTTCGTCTTTCTCTCGCCGCTCGGAATCTGCGAGTCGGTGTCCTGTTGATGGATCAAAATGAGCCGGCGCGTGCATTGCAGTTTCACCGCGAGGCTCTGAAGTTGAACGAAGAAGTGGCTGCGACAGATCCGACCAATGACGCCGCGCGGCGTGTGATCGCACTCGATCATCTGAATCTGGGGGAGGCGTTATGCGCAATAGGCGATTTTAAAGAAGCGCTATTGCACAATCATCAAGCTCGCAAATATTTTGAAGTATTAAGGAAGAAAAACCCTCGTGATCGTTCTTCGGTCCCCTGGCTCATGCGAACGTATAACCAGATTGGAGTGGCGTTGCTGAAACAAGGTGACCACAAACCCGCTCTGGAAAATCTGCATCGAAGTCTAGCTCTTGCAAAGTCAGCCGGGTCGGATCCCAATATTCGTTCTGTACAGCAACATTCGGCGATGGCGTTTTTCCAACTTGGCGAAACACATGTTGCAATCGCCAAAAAAGTCGAAACCCCCGCCAATCAGAAGTCATCGCATTGGAATGAAGCACGCCAGGTATATCAACGCAGTTTGGATCTGTTTTCTAGGCTGAAGCAAAAGGAGACATTGAAGCTGAGATACGCAGATATGCCTGAACGCATCCCTCGCAAAATCGAACAGATCGGTGTGGAATTAAAGTAGCGCAGCCGGCTTCCCTCCATTTGAGCCTTTTTGCTCAAATTCTTGCGTGAATAAATAGGAGGGAACCATGAAACGATTTGTTTTATTATCACTTCTCGTCAGTTCTTTGGCCGCGATCGGTCACGCCCAGACCGTCCCCAACATAGTGATCATCCTTGCCGATGATCTTGGGATTGCCGACGTCGGGACATATGGTCCAAATATTCCCGATTCCGATCCTGCTCTCACCCCTTTTATCGATCAGCTCACTACGGCGGGCGTGCAGTTCAATCATGCCTGGAGTAATCCGGTCTGTTCACCAACACGGGCCACGATCCTGACAGGTCGATATGGCGCACATACGGGCGTCGGAATTGCTTTGGAACAAAACCATAATACTGATTTGGGGGAGCTACTGGCACCCGAGAACACTTTGCCAGAACTTCTTGTAGCGTCTTATACAAGTGCTGTTATAGGAAAATGGCACCTCGGTAAGTTCAACGAAGGAAACGACTCTCCCCGAATTGTTGGCGGGTTTCAATTACACTCCGGTTTGGTGGTTGGAGAGATCAACAACTATAAAAACTGGGAGCTGTACGTTAACGGCAGCAATCAGGGGTTCATAACAACCTACGCAACAACGAAGAATGTTGATGATGCATTGACCTGGATCAATCAGCAACAGGGACCCTGGTTGCTTTACCTCGCATTCAACGCGCCCCATAAACCTTTCCATGTGCCGCCGAAGAGTCTTCTCAGTAAACAAACAGGAAAAGTACTTCAGCAGCTGGGAATTCAAACGATGAACGATTGCGATTTGAACTCGGAGAACCAGCGGTTGTGCTTTAAGGCAGCGATCGAAGCGATGGATAAGGAAATCGCGCGGTTGTTTATTCAGGGTGGAATCACGACCGAAAACACTGTGATTTTTTTCATTGGAGACAACGGTACTACAGATGAAGCCGTGCCATTCAATACATTCCCTGCCGGGAAATCGAAAGGTACCGTATATGAAGGAGGAGTGCGTGTACCGTTGATTGTCGCCGGTCCACCGGATGTTGTGATTTCTCTAAACAGGGAAGTCAATCACCCTGTGAACATTGCCGATGTGTTCGCAACAGTATTGGAGATTGCTGGTGCGACGATACCTGCCGGAACTGACTCCGTAAGTCTGATGCCCTATCTTCAGACCCCGCTTGCAGTGCAACAAAGGAATTACGTGTACACCGAAAAATTCGATGGTGGAATCGGTGTTCACTCAGATCCGAATGAAACAGGGATAGCCGCTATATTTGACGGCGTTTACAAAGTGATTGAAGAATTCAATGAAAGCGGCATCCCCGAAATGATTGCTTGTTTCGATTTGAATAAAGACGAATTTGAGCAGTGCAATCTTCTCGCGCAGCCGCTCGATCCTGTGCTTTGCCCTCATGCAACCGGCACGGCACCGCCAGAGTGTCAGGCTCTGTACGACACGATGGAAGCGGATCTGCATTGAGATGGGGAGGACTTCGAAATGAGACACACTTTATTCTTATTTGTGTTGGTTCTATTTATGGCGGCAGATGTTCGCGCAACTTCCACAACATGGACTGTAACGAAAACTGCCGATACGAATGACGGTGTTTGCGATGCGGATTGCAGTTTCCGGGAGGCGCTCGACAATGCTTCGCCAGTTTTCACTGACACCATCGTCTTCTCTTCACTGTTCAATACACCGCAAACGATTACTCTGGCAGGTCACGCATTGGAAATCGGTACAAATTTGATCATTAATGGCCCTGGTGCGGATCTGTTAACGATTTCAGCCAATAACCTGAGTAATGTTTTCGAAATTTCAGGCCCAACAAGTCTCATGACATTAAGCGGGATGACGATTACAGGTGGGTCAGGTGATGGCATCGAAGTAAACTCAGCTTTCGATCTTCAAATAAAAGAGTGCATCATCACAGAAAACGGATCCAACGGTATTGAGAATTCTGATTTTACGAGAGTGTACGACAGTACGATTTCCGCAAATGGTGCGAGCGGCATAGACAATTCATTCGGCGACATGGAAATACAGAGAACGACGATCACAGGAAACGCTGGTACAAGAGCGGGCGGGATTTACAACACAGGGGGCGAGCTCAATCTTATAAAAAGCACCGTTTCAAACAATACGGGGAATTCTTTCTACGATGTTCATGCAGGTGGTATTTACAACAGCGGTACCTTGATTGTAACGAATTCAACGATATCGGGAAACGCAGCGGTAGGCGGAGACTTTAATGCAGGCGGTATTTACGAAGATAGCGATGGTACGGCATTCATTAGAGACTGCACAATTACTAATAACTCAGCCGACGGAGCGAACAGCGCTGGTGGCATTTACTCCGAAGGATTATTCGATCCGGTCGTAGAAGACACAATTATCGCTGCCAATGTCAATAATTCGGTTATAGCTGATGTTGTCGGAGGGTTCACTTCAGACGGCTACAATCTGATCGGCAATGTTGGACTTGCAACAGGCTTTACAAATACGGGCGACCAGACAGGCAGCGGAGCTTCTCCCATCGACCCGCGATTGGATCCGCTTGATAATTATGGCGGCCCTACTGAAACACATCGATTACAAGTTTCACCAATCGTCAGTCCTGCAATTGACAAAGGGAGTTCCGGTACTTCAGAAGATCAGCGAGAATACATTCGGCCTCATAACAAAGTGAGTATTCCTCCCGCACCAGGCGGTGACGACAGCGATATCGGCGCCTATGAGCTGCATTTTTTTGTATCGATCGGTGGCCGGGCAATCAGTAGCGATGGCAAAGGGATAAAAAATGTGTTGATTCGCATAATCGGACCAAGCGGAGAAGCGCGATTTCAAAAAACGAACCGATTCGGTTTGTATCGATTCGAAAAAATTCCGAGAAATAGAACGTACAACGTCACTGCAACGTATCGAAACTTTGAATTTGAGGCCCAAATTGTGAACGTGACCGAAGAAACAATCACCGATTTGGATTTTGTCGCGATGCCGTGAATCTCAGCGTTGGACCGGTAACTCCGGTTATCGGTCTGGTTACTGAACGACAGTGCGAGAATGCCCTTGAGTTGGCGCGTTTTCTTGGGTCCCAAGAAAATGTAATTCAGGTAAATTATCCATGGCTGGAAAGCTCGCCCTTTTGCCAGCTTGCAAGAAGGCAAATGACCGGTGGAGGAGGCATGCTGTCTTTTATGGTTTCTGGTGGTTTAGCCTCAGCTCGTGCC
>JAKEFK010000378.1 GCA_022616075.1 bacterium | reverse complement strand
TGCACGTAAAAGATCCAATTTCCATCAGGGGACCATCTTGGACAGTATTGCCGGCGATTTTCTTTGTAAACTTGTACGGGAGTTCCGCCGGCAATTGGTGAAATCCATATTTCACTTTCATCTATTTTGGTGACGCGGTGATAAGCAATCCGCTGCCCATCAGGAGAAAAGCAAGGACGGGAAAAGAAGAATGTTGAATTGTCAGGAAAATTATCCGCTGTCACGACCGGTCGTTCCCATCGTTCTTCGACGTTGCGCAGCCAGATCACCGATTTCCCCGTTTTGCGCGATTCATAAATCAAATACTTCCCGGAAGGAGACCACGCAGGCGCCATCTCTATCTGCCTTGTGGCAATCAGATTCCGAAGAGGGCCTCCATCCAGCGGGATTTCTACAATGTCATGCTGTGCTTCCGTTATGCTAAACACGATTCGTTTCCCCTGTGGATCTACCGCCGGTGTTTCTTCCCAATTAATCCCAGACGTCAGGCTGGTTGCTTTCTCTTTGTCCAAGTCCAGCAGCCAGAGATGCGGCTGAGTCCTCTGTGACTGAAACATGGATCCACTGGCAACAGCGTGCCGATTATCCGGCATCCAACTAACACTCTCAATGTAATCACTGCTGGATTTAAAGATTTGTTTGGCTTGACCCGAAGGATAATCGATCAGCCACAATTCCGTACCGGTTCCGTAAACATCGACCATGGCAGCAACCTTCCTTCCATCGGATGAAAACTGCAATCTTCCGGTTACGATCTTTTTTTTGTCAAAAATGGGATGTCTGTATGGTTCCGGTTGGGCACTGACAGGGGAACTTTTTGAAAGAATGAAGAATTGATCCTTGTCTGTATTGCGAAGGGACAACAAAGTTTTGCCATCCGGAGAAATCGAAGCCGTAAGGATCCCTTTTTGCACCAGAACCGGTGATCCGCCTGCGATGCTGACGATCCAAAGATCCGAGCGTGAAGTATGTTGTTCCCGCCAGCCCGTGTAATAGATGCGCGTGCCATCAGGCGACCAGAATGGTCGCACGCAGTTCGTTTTTGCGTGAGTCAGTTGAACAGGAACCAGAGCGTCAAAATTTCGTATGAAAATTTGCGTAACACCATTTACATTTGCTGCGTAAACGATCGATTTTCCGTCCGGTGACCAGTCTGCATCAGTACCGGAGTTCTCCACCGGCGTGAAGCGGTAGGAGGCAGGATTGGGCCCACCTTGCGGAGCAAATAGTAAGGCTGTCAATATTCCTCCAACAAAAATTAGGGCAACCGCTGCTAATTGAACTAGACGTCGTTGCAGCACGCGCGAAGTGATCGCCGTAGTTCTAGGAAGCGTCTTCTCAAAACTGGAAGCTTCGGAAAAATGAGTCCAAAAATCGCGGAGCTCGTGATAAAGATCAATCGTAGCTCCGTATCGATCTTTGCGATCTTTCGAAAGACAGCGTTCAATTTGCCAGCGAAGTGCATTGGGTAGTTTCGAATTCAGTAATGCAATCGGCTCCGGTTCGTCAGTGATAATTGCCGAAAGAGTTTGGACGGCGCTGTCCCGCTCGAAGGCTGTTTTACCGGTAGCCATTTCGTAAAGAATTGAGCCAAATGAGAATTGATCCGTTCGAAAATCGACCTCTTCTCCGCGAGCTTGTTCGGGACTCATGTAGGTGGCAGTTCCCATAATTGCGCCTGCGCCAGTAATGAAAGCCGACTTCGTAGCATCTGCTTCTCCACCCGATTCCGGCATCACCACTTTCGCAAGCCCAAAGTCGAGAAGCTTCACACGATTATCAGTGGTGATCATCACATTTTCAGGTTTTAGATCGCGATGAATGATTCCCGCTTCATGCGCGGCAGCGAGTCCTGCAGCGATCTGGGTTGCGATGTCCAAGAATTTTCGCAGCAGCAGCGGCCCCCGATTCAGAATCTTACGAAGAGTTTCTCCTTCCACGAGCTCGGAAACGATGTATTGCATCCCGTTCTCCGTTCCGATGTCATAAACGGAGAGTATGTTCGGATGATTGAGAGCGCTTGCAGAACGCGCTTCCTGAACAAACCTGCGCTGTCGATGCGGATTGCCAATCGCTTCAGGCGAAATGATTTTGAGCGCAACGTGCCGTTCGAGCCGCGGGTCGCGCGCGCGATAAACCTTCCCCATTCCACCCGACCCAATCAGCCCAACAATCTCGTAAGGTCCTATGGTTGAACCGCTCAGACTTTCCATGTAGGTGGATTATAACAGCGATTAACATATTGATGATTCGATCAATTTTTTCTGGTGAAATTTTCACCCGATGTTCAGAAAAAGGGGACCGGCCTGGGTCTGAGCATCAGCAAAGCGATGATTGAAACGATGGGTAGAACGATCGGTTTCGAAACCGCAGCTGGAGTGGGAACTACCTTTTACTTTGAACTTCCCGAATCGCTGTAGGGCACCTCATTTTGCGTTTTTTGCAAAATGATGCGCCCTAATGAAGAGGGCTACTTCCGTTGCATTTCGAGAAATTTTCTCGCATCTTCAGTATCCAACGGATGAGAGAAATAAAATCCCTGAGCTGCTTCACAGCGGAGTGAGCGAAGTTGAAGCACTTGCATTTCGGATTCTACTCCTTCCGCGACAACGTCCATTTGCAGGTGGTGTGCCAAGGTGGTAATCGTCTTAACAATCTCGACATTTTCAGTGTCGGAACTCATACCCGCAACAAAGGACTTATCAATCTTCAACGTATTGATTGGGAACCGGTGAAGACAACTTAATGAAGAATAACCGGTGCCGAAGTCATCAATCGTAAGCTGCACTCCAAGAGATCTTAATAGGAAAAGCATCGAAGTCACGGATTCAGGATTCTCCATGATCAAACTTTCCGTAATTTCCAATCTCAAACAATTTGGCTCAAGCTTTGTTTCTTGAAGAATTTGGTCGATCATTTCAATCAAGTGGGGCTGGGAGAATTGTTTTACCGAGACATTTACGCTCATATATAAGGGCGGATAGCCGTTAAATTGTTTTTGCCATTGCTTGAGCTGACGGCAAGCTTTCCGCAAGACTTGTTCGCCGAGCGGAAGAATGAGTCCTGTCTCCTCAGCCAATGGGATAAAATCCGTAGGTTCAATCAGCCCGCGATGCACATGTTGCCATCGCGCGAGGGCCTCGAACCCCATAATGCGTCCCGATTCCAATGAAAGGATCGGCTGGTAATAAACGAGAATTTCCTTACGATCAAATGCACGGCGTAGGTCTGTTTCCAGCACTAAAAGAGAGAGGATACGAGCATGCATGGCTTGATCGAACATTTCGTATCGGGCTTTTCCAAGGGCTTTTGCACGATACATAGCTGTATCTGCATCGCGTAACAAGTCCTCGGGGTGATCGTAGGCGATCACCCCGGATACAGCCGGTGCACTTGCAACCCCGAGGAATTCACGTTGCTCAGAACCCAGGATCAAAGTCTCTGCATCAAGCAGAGTATCCCTGGCCCGATTGTCCTGTGTGCCGCTGAGAGCAATACCAATACTGGCTGTAGTAAAAACTTCATGGCCTTCTAAGTGGAAAGGAAGTGTGAGCTCTTTCTGAATTCGGTCAGCAATGCGCGTAGCATCGCTGATATCTTTGATGTCATCAAGTAGTATTGCGAACTCGTCTCCACCGAGGCGGGCTACAGTATCACCTGGCCGTAGGAGCGACAGCAATCGATGAGAAAGCGCCACCAGTAACCTGTCTCCAATCGTGTGACCAAGACTGTCATTGACAACTTTAAAACGGTCCAGATCTAGAAAAAGGACGGCAAACAAATAATCCTTCCGGCGCTTTGCGTGAGCTGCAGCGCGTGTGATGACTCCTCCCAGCCGATCGAGGAAAAGGGCTCTGTTAGGAAGTCCGGTAAGAGAATCGTGGAAGGCGTCGTGTAGCAGCTGTTCTTCTGCGCGCTTCCGGTCGGTAATATCTGTTTGGGAACCTGCCATTCGGTAGGGTTTGCCGTATGTGTTCCTTACTGCTAACCCGCGACTTAACATCCAGCGATACGTTTCATCTTTGTGGATGATGCGGTGCTCATTTTCCAAATGAGGTGTTAATCCTTCCAGATGACGGCTAATGTTTTCTCTCAGCTTTTCTACGTCTTCCGGATGCACACGTCCGAACCATTCCTCGGGGTTGCTGCTGATTTCCAGTTCGGTGTATCCGATCATCGCCTTCCAGCGCGGAGAATAATAGATTCCGTTCGTTTTAAGATTCCAGTCCCATAATCCATCGTTGGCGCCTTCAACAGCAAGCGCGTACCGTTCTTCGGTCTCCCGCAGCGATTCCTCCATGTGTTTCTTTTCAGTAATGTCAGCACCCATGCTTGCCGTACCGATGATTTTTCCTGCTGAATTGCGAAGAATGGTGTTGCTCCAAAGGATTAACTTTCGTTCTCCGGAAAGGGTCTGAATTTCATTTTCGTCGTGAGGCAAAATCGACCCCTCTTCGATTTTTTGTAAGAACATAGATTCAGTTTCTTCGCGTCCATCTTCCGGGACAAACGTCCGGAACCAATTTTGACCAAGAACATCTTCTTTCCGGTAACCCGTAAGCTTTAGCAGGAATTCATTGCAGAAAGTAATATTTCCTTTTTGATCTAGAAGTACGGATATCATTTTCACATTCTCAAGCATTTCCCGAAAACGGCGTTCCATCTCATGAGCATTCTGTTGGGCTTGCCGTCGCGTTCGCCGTTCAGTTGCTTCATGCAATTCACGTTGAATTGCTGGAAGCAGTCTTGCGCGGTTGCCCTTCATGATGTAGTCGTGCGCCCCGGCTTTCATCGCAGCCACTGCGATATCTTCACCGATGTTGCCGGAGAGAATGAGAAAGGGCAGGTCAAAACCTTTTTTTTGCAGCAGAGCCAGAGCGGCAGGAGCGCTGAAATGCGGCATAGAATAATCAGCAACAACCAGATCCCACGTCTTTATATCGAGAGCAGCCTCCATTGCTTCGGCAGTTTCCACTCGTTCAAAGTGGGGATCGTATCCCGCATGTCGAAGGTCGCGAAGTAGCAGAACAGCATCGTCTTCCGAATCTTCTACGATTAAGACCCGAAGTAATTCCGCCAAGCTAGATCCTCCTTGTAGGCGGTGGCTCGTTTAGGACAAGCCAATAGAGACCCATCTCCCTCACTGCGTCGGCAAATTGATTAAAATCCACCGGTTTTCGAATGTAACTGTTGGCGCCAAGACTGTAGCCGCTGATCAAATCCTGCTCTTCTTTTGAAGAGGTCAAAATAACAACAGGAATGAAGCGAATACGCTCATCGGCTCGTATGCGTCTCAGAACTTCCAGACCGTCAACTTTTGGCATTTTCAAGTCCAGTAAGACGACCGTTGGCATTATAGAAGTATCACGGCCGACAAATGCTCCTTTGCCAAACAAATAATCCAGCGCTTCCTCTCCATCGTGTACTACAACTGTTTCGTTCATGATGTTATTCTTCTTCAGTGCACGAAGTGTTAATGCTTCATCATCGGGATCGTCTTCAACCAAAAGAATAATTTTGTCTTCCATCGTTTACTCCTGTTTGTAACGCCGGCGAGACTGTCCGAAAAGTCAGCTGGAGCGCGGACTTCCAGTCCGCAAAAACTATCGAGTTCGACGAGTGCTTTGCGGGCAAGGATGCCCGCG
>JAKEFK010000377.1 GCA_022616075.1 bacterium | reverse complement strand
CAACAATTTTTGATTTGTTTTGATTTGCAGTTTTTTTGCTCATAACATTCCTCAAAAACTATAACGTTTCTAAGAGTCATTTCGTTACGCTTAATTCAAGCAGACATGCTCTCTAAGAACAGAACCAAACTGTGTGATATTTCATTTCAGCTGCAGCGACAGCGATGCCTGAGAGCAGAGGTACTTCAATGTGTTTGTGGATCAATCGATATAACTCCCGTATAAATTCCTTCTAGAATACCTGCTGATTCCGGTCCGTTCTAGAACCAAGTCATACCCGATTTGATGCCCCCTATTTTCATTTATGGATTCTTCAGTGGAATCAATCTTAGTTACCAGTACACATTGGAAAATTTTCCAGCATTTCCCGAAGGATACGTCGTGCCTTCCGAAGCAAGCTGTTCTTTGGTCATCCAGACGGTTTCACCTGGTCCAGGATCCGTAATCAGAAACTCCTGATTGTTCCCTGATCCGCGAACATCGGTAACATACAGAATATGCGCGCCGCCACCATCCCACTTCACACGGATAGCCATATCTTCGCCAGCTTTCAGTCTTTCTGCCATCGTATCAATTGTGTTTTTCCTATCGGTATCGGTAGCGAAACCTTCCTGACCTTGCGGAAATCGCTGGTATGCTTCGCCCGTAGTTTTGGATACGAACTGATTCAGCACTCCAGGAACATTGGTCATATTGGAACCTCCGGATGAACCGCGTTCAACTGCTGTTCCACCGAATGCTTCTAGCAATGATGATTGTTCTTTCGCAATGTCACCGGTCGTATCGGTGTTGTGGATGAATTCCTGATGAAGTTTGCGTGCGTAAATGGGATCGGCTTCTGCTTTGATTCCTTGTGCTGAAGTGGCGCCACAGGAGTGACTCCAACGTTGTTGAAGCGCTTTGTCACCGGAGTAGGGATCGATCGAAGTAGATTGCTGCGAAAGAGTCAATCGTTTTTCACCGCGAATCTCAGACGCAAACTCTAAAATTTCTTTGGTGCTGGATGTGAGCCGTCCAGTTTGCAATCTCAACTGATCGCCAAGCCCAGGATCTGTGTATGCTTCTTCGCGCGCTCCGGCTGCTTTCAAAATCAACGCACGTTCCATCTGAGCACTTCCAAGGCCACGCTCTCCCTTACCATGATTCGCGTCATCCAGAGCGCTGTTCACAGCATCATAATCCTTTTGCGGCATTTCTATTAATGCTTTTGCAGCACGCGTCGCACCTTCCTGACCCAAGACTCCTTCCTTAGCGAATGAGTGACGATTGCTCCGAGGTTCAGCCACGCCTCGCGTTAATATCCGGATGTGTTTATCTTGCAACCGATCTTGATTTCCGACTTGCAACTCTTTCAGTTCGTTGTAAGTTCGTAATGCGCGATCGGCATTCGGCGAACGAAAAACCTCCCGCCGCAAAAACTTCACTTCAGCATCCATAGACTTTTCATCCATTCCACGCAAGTTGCTGCCGAGTTTGTCAATTTCTGATTGTTCGAGGCCTGATGTTTTCGCTTCCTTTTGCACGAATTGAATTTTTGCGTTCTTCTCTTTGACCTTTTCGAATGCATTCATCGCATTCTTTCCAAACTGTACGGCGCCGTTCAAAACCGAATCAATACCCATTTCCAATTTCTTGCTGTTCGCAATTTGAAGGAAAGATTTTGAATGCCGCTGTAATTGCTCAGTTTGTGGTGGAGCGCCGCCATCTTCTGTTTTTGATGGCTTCGATTGTGTGGTGGATGTTGCTTCTGTCTGCTGTGTTGCCGGGGCAGACGAAGTGGACCCGCTTTTCGTTATGGTTCCTGGCACGTAGCACCTCCGTTACCTGGGTGGAGCTGGCATCGTGCTCCTGATTTTTTGCCAACATGTGATTGTCGGCGCTACGACTTATTTGTTGCTAATGACTTACGCAAAGAGAATCAATGGTTTATCTTATAGATTCTTCCGAATAACAATTCGCATCCTTATATATAGGTGAAATTCCCCCGACCAGCCAAAAATGCGAAGTGGTTTCTTCTTTACCATCAGTACGATGGCCCTACATCAAAGAAACTTCTGTCCCATCGTATGAGACGAAAGTTGCCGGTCAGGCATTTCCGGAAGACACCTCTCTGGTCGACACCCTCTTAGTTCTTATCTGGCATATCGGTTGCAAAATGAGGCCTGTGGAAGTTCGAAAGACCTTTGCGGAAATCAAAAAGGTATCGAACGGTTTGGCGTCTTTTCTAAGATTGCAATAAGAAAAGGTGCACCGAAGGAGGCAAAATGTTTACACAAGATTCAAAATTCAAAACGAATCAATGCAGGCCGACACATTTTGGGCTGCAGTTTTTTGGGCGGGGAAGTGATCGCATGAAAAGTATTTTTTGGGCCTTGATATTCACCGTTGCCTTTCTGCTCTTGGTGGACGGGCTCATCGTGGTGCCATCGGTTCAGGCGGGACAGACTTTGGTGACAGATCATGCTAAGGTCGAAGCATCAGCATTCGATGGATCCGGGACGGTTACGCCACCGGTCATCATCGAAGCCTCGGATGTTTCGGCTTTCTCTAATACGGTAACCGCATTCGACGATCTCACTAATGGACGTACCGCGGGCGCCGAAGCCACGCAGAACACCACCATCGACTTTACAAGTTTACTTTTTGGCATAATCGAGACCTCGGGCGCCGCCGTGGCGAATTGGGCAGACGCCGACCCCGGAGACGAAAAGGACCCGATCGGCGAAGCGACATCCGAGTTCACGGTAACCTTCGATGTCGACGAGAGCACGCCATTCGCGCTTTCCGGATCAATCGACACCGCAGCCGACAACACGAACGCGTCCTGTACGACCGTTACTGTTACGTCGCCTAGCGGGGCCACGTTCAGCGTTGCCGAACCCGCCGGTTGCGGATCTCCAGGACAGAGCATCGACGAGTCGGGAACGCTCGAGCCGGGGAGGTACACCTTCTCCATCGTCGCCCACGCTGTGGCCGAGAACCCGAACGCGACGGGGGGCAATGCCCTAGCCTCGTTCGAACTCAACTTGGCTCTCGGATGCACGATCATTGGCACGGCCGGCGATGACAATTTGGTTGGGACAAATGGCGACGACGTGATCTGTGGGCTTGGCGGAGACAACCATATGGATGGCCTCGAAGGGGCAGACTTTATCATCGGTGGCTCCGGGACGGACGTAATCCGCGGAGGCGGCTTTGTAGATTTTATTACAGGCGGAGGCGGAGCAGACCTGTTGTTCGGTGACGACGGGGATGATGTTATTGACGGTGGCGGAGGCGAAGACTTTATCATTGGTGGCCCCGGGAATGATCGTATCTTTGGTGGTCCGGATAACGACGACGATTTTATCATTGGCGACGACTTTGACAGTTGCAAAAAGCTCACGAGCGCTCCGGGATCAAACGACGACGAGATCTTCGGCGGAGGGGGGAATGACAAACTGCTGGGCTGCCAGGGCCTCGACAAGATCCACGGCGAGGCTGGCGACGACGAGATCACCGGCAACAAGGAAAATGATGTCCTCCTGGGCGGGCCCGGGTCTGACAAGTTGCGCGGCAAGAAGGGTAACGACACACTTGTCGGCGACGACCAGGGAGCCCCCGGTCCTCGCAAAGACGTTCTTGTGGGCGGGGGCGGCGATGACATCCTGCTCGCGCGGGACGGCGTCAGAGACGTAGTGAAGGGCGGAGCAGGGAACGATCAAGCCGAAACCGACAGCAACGACACCGTTCTTGGTGTGGAGGTGTTTTTGCCCTAGGAGAAAGCACGGCTGGCGTTTTGAGTGTTTACAAAAGCATAGGCCAAAGCGATTACCGGGAAGTTCGGATTCATTGCAGTTAAGTGATTGGAAATTGAAGTTGAGTTTGTACATGCTGGGTCAAAATTTGCTGATCAGATTTTTGGCCCAGCGCCCGGCTAGAGAGAGAGGAGCGTTTTTCGATTTTTCATCTTGTTGTTCAATGGATCATCATGCCTTAACGCTAAACTGGCTATTAAACATCTTTCTGGTTTTTGCTTCGATATATATAGTACTATATTACTAGTACTATTGTGATTAGGGGACTGGGATTCCGCAAACTTGGGGGCTTTCTGGCAGTCGTGAAGATTAAGCTATTCGCCTGCGGTACCTAATGATCGAGTTCTGAACGAGTTTGGCAGTTGTTCGCGGAATGCCTATTGCTTTGATGTTACTTCGAGTAAGGCAAGTTGCTTCATCGCGCGATCCAAATGGAGGACCAATCCTGCGACATTCGGCCAATCCTTTAATAAAGGTAATGCCGCATGGAAGAGGTCTTTCAGCATTTTAGAATTCATCACAGCAGGGGAGTTCATTATTTTGCCTAGCTGCTGAAATGAATTTCCATCCAACAGGCCATGACTGTTTTCTTCATGGAGTCCGGAATCAGCAAGCGCTTTGAATTCATCAATTAACGATTTGAGCGATTCAACAGTTGTGCCCTCTTTCATCAAATCATAAGCCAGAGCCAACGAATAGAGTCCGCTGATTCCATCGCGAAGTCCACCTTCTTCATCAACAAATCCATCTTTTAAATAAATCTGAGGTCGTAACAATTCTAGATCAATTGCTTGCGCGTTCATTCATTTCTCCTATTGCATGTACATGTTTAAATCACCGGTAGCATCGCCGGTTGGACTGAACTTCGCATTTCCGGTTTCGATTTCATGCCGTTTAACCCAGGAAGATTCTCCAGTTTTCGGGTTCGTAACCAGAAACTCCTGGCTGGGGCCTCTTCCGCGAACATCACTCATCAAGAAAATGTGACCTCCTGGTTGATTATTCCATTTCACACCAACTGGCACATCAACTCCGCTTTTTAGCCGTTCTTCGATTTTGTTGAGCGCCACTTTTCTTTTCATATCTGGTGCACCAATTCCACTATCAACTTCTGTCGCTTTGTAAGTGTGATTTGTAGCCGGACCTGCATGTTCATTCAGCATTTTTTCCATCGGTGCTGTATCAAGACCTAAACTTCCACTTCCTTTGCTCTCCTGGGTCACAGGTACTGCTTTTCCGCCATGATCTTCAAGCAGCTGTTTTTGTTCTTTCGCAAT
>JAKEFK010000376.1 GCA_022616075.1 bacterium | reverse complement strand
GCGCCCTTTAACTATAATCCCAATACAGCGTTTGTAATCGGCAACAAACTTTTTTATCAGGGGAGCGGCAACGTGGGCTTGTGGCATGCGTGCGATTGCACCGCTGGAACTTCCAATGGCTGTGCCGCTGAGAACGGATACATACAGTGGCTGACTGCTGATGATGACAATGGAAATCTCAATGATGGAACGCCTCACATGACCGCAATTCATGCGGCGTTCAACAGACATAACATCGCGTGCGGATCTCCTTCACCGGTAAATTCCGGATGTTCCGGTGGCCCAACGGGCGCGGCAACCTTGAATGCAGTTCCAACAGACGGTCAGGTTTCTCTGTCATGGAACGCAGTGGCAGGCGCATCCAAATACTGGGTAATGCGAACAGAAGGACATGCGGGATGCGACTACGGCAAAGTGAATCTTACTCCGAGTGGCAATGGGACAACATCGTTCGTTAACGGTGAGCTGCTAAATGGAAGGACGTATTACTATAGTGTGATCGCGGTTGGTGCGTCGAACGCGTGCTTTGGCCCACTGAGCAATTGCGCTTCAGCGACACCCACAACAAGTTGCTCGTTACCCGGCGCGCCGGTAAACGTAAGTCCGGCAAACGGCGCAACGAACGTTGCCCACAGTCCGACACTCGATTGGACAGATGTGGGAGGCGCAATTTCGTACGATGTTGAAGTTGCAACGGACGCGGGATTCACGAATATCGTGCGCGGCGCCAATGTCGCCGGCAGTACATGGACCGTTTCTCCCGAACTGAACGCGAACACAACATATCACTGGCGCGCTCGCGCGAATAACACATGCGATGCAGGACCGTACGGTGCGCCTTTCAGCTTCACCACTGCTCCACCGCCTCCCGGAACAGCGGTCTACGACTCCGTGCTGAAAGCTCCGAAGTGCTCCACTGTAAATCCGTTTTGCGATTCAAGCACTCTGTTGACTGGACGCGATGGTTTGGGACCTGAACCGAATCAGCCAAACACGATCAATAATTCCTGCGCAGACGGCACCGCCGGCACTTTCCATTTCGATGAATCGAACGACAAAATCCGCGTGTCCACGCTCGATTCTACAAATCTTGCTGAAGGGAAGACGGTCAGAATCGATGCAACCGTGTGGGCATGGACAACTCCTACCGCCGATGCACTCGATTTGTATTACGCAGCAAATGCAAACAGTCCCGCCTGGCAGTTCATCGCCACGATCGTGCCAACCGTTGTAGGATCGCAGGTCCTGTCAGCGAATTATGTGCTGCCCGTTGGCAGCTTGCAGGCAGTGCGCGCGCGGTTCCGTTATCAGGGTGTGGCTACTCCCTGCACAACCGGATCGTTTGATGATCATGACGATTTGATTTTTGCTGTGGGCGGAGGCGGATGCAGTTTGCCGGCGACTCCAACATTGAGCAGTCCCACCAACGGCGCAACCGGCGTTACGACAACGCCCGTTCTGGACTGGAGTGATGTCAGTGGAGCCACATCCTACGATGTGCAGGTCGCAACAGATGCGGCTTTCACAAACGTGATTCGCTCTGCAAACGTGGCTACCAGCACGTGGACCGTTTCACCGGCGCTCAATAACAGCACAACGTATTTCTGGAGAGCGCGCGCCGTGAACGGCTGCGGACCTGGCTCTTATGCTTCGGGATTCAGCTTCACAACTGCTGCGCCACCGGTTGGTGATTTTTCGATCTCCTGCTCACCAACTTCCCTGAGTGTGCCCTGGGGACAAACACGAACAAGCACTTGCACCATAACTTCGATCAACAATTTCAACGCGGCGGTAAGTCTGTCCTGTAGTGCATTGCCCGCGAAAACATCCTGCACGTTCAGTCCAAATCCGGCAACACCGCCCGCAAATGGATCTGTCAATTCCACGCTTTCTCTCAAAGTAAACAAAGGCGCGCCCCAGGGAACTTTCTCGTTCCAGGTGGTCGGAGTAAACGGAAGCCTGACGCGAATTCAATCGATGCAAGTAACCATTACGAAGAAGTAGAAGATTTATGAAGACACTATTTCACGAAACAACCGCAGTCGAGATCAAACAGCGATTTGAGAAGCTAAGTGACAAGACCGCAAGTGAGTGGGGAAAAATGAATGCGGCTCAGATGCTGGCTCACTGTACAGCAACCATGCAAATGCCGGTCGGGGATATTCAAATCAAAAAGTCGCCTTTAAGCCTGATCGGCTGGATGTTTAAGGGCCTGTTCAGAAATGAAAAGCCATTCGGGAAGAACTCACCCACTGCGCCCGAGTTCATCATGAAGGATAGCCGCGATTTCGAAGTGGAAAAACAACGGTTCCTGGAAGCCTTTCAAAAACTCGCAAAAGGGCCGGACGCTGTCAAGTGCTTTCAACATCCATTCTTCGGGAAAATGACATGCGATGACTGGGGGAGATTGATGTACAAACACATGGATCATCATTTCCGCCAGTTCGGAGTGTGAATTCTTAGTCAAGTAGCGCGGCCGTCCCGGCTGCGATGCGACGCATACGAGACGTCCGCGCTACTTTGTTTTTTTTGCATTTCTTTCTTCAGGTGGTAAACTCAGTAACATCCATGGACACCGAGCGTCCTTCGACTCTCCAATCGTGGCTTGCTAAAAAGAATGCATGGGAGGATCAGTTTGCTGGTCTTGCAAAAGCCAATCCTCTGGAGTCCGTTCTGCTTCTATTACTTGTAAGTTCGGCAATCTATTATAAAGCGGAGGCCGGCACCAACCCGAAGGTAAAGACTTTCGTAGATGCGCTCAATTTCATTTCCACATGCGCTTCCGTGGGCTATACCGACATTTTCGCCCAAACTCAAACTGGACGTCTTGTCTCCACCGTTGTCATGACGTTGGGGCCTGCTCTTACAGCTAAGGTGCTCGATCGTCCCGGCCCGGATGTTTCGACCAATCAGGCAATCGTCCAAAAGCTGGACGCTATTCTGACAGAACTCCGCCTTCTGCGCGAAAATTCGAAATAGAAGGATTTCATGGAAGTTTTTACCTGGTGGAATCTTCTTTTCCTTTTGCCACTCGCATTTGCGGCCCTCTTTTTGTTAATGAACACAATCGGCATCACCGGCGATACCGATGTGGATGCAGAAGCCCATGTTGATACGGAGCATGATATCAATCATGACATCAATCATGATACTGATCATGATACAGATGATGATGCGGGCGATGGCGCCAGATCATCCAGAACTTTCCTGGAGTTTCTAGGGGGAGGACGCATTCCTGTCACACTTATTTTTCAAATCTTCTTTTTTGCGTGGGGCATCACGGGATGGATTTTGAATCTTTTACTGAAACCAATCTTGCGGGAGCCGCTCATTTTTGTCTGGGTTTCCATAGCAGGCGCATTTGCCGTTTCAGCTTTCAGCACACGGTTAATCGGCAAACTCATCTGGAAATACGCGCCCCTTTCAGAGACGTATGCGAAAGAGCGTGAGGACCTGATCGGCTGCGAAGGGGAAGCGCTCTACAGCATCACATCCGAAAGCGGAATGGCGCAAATTTACGACGACCGGGGATCGTTACACCGCATTTACTGCAGGATCGACACCGAGGGAGAATCGATCGCGAGCGGCGACAGGATTTTGATCGTAGGATACGACCGTCAAGAGGACCTCTATTTCGTCAAACGAAGTCCGCTTGCAGGCATGAAACAACAAGGTGAAATCATTCGTCATTCTTAGGAGGAGTACCAATGGGAAATTTCTTGGTGGTTATCGTTCTGTTGTGCATAGCGGCAATCGCGCTTGCAGTTACCGGGATATTCCCGAAACAACCTGCATACCAGTTTGCCGTTGCGGCAGCCGGCGCCGTATTGCTGGCATTTACGGCTTTGGTTGTTTCGATCACAAAGCTCTATCGAAAAACTTCCGCGAACGCGGCATTTGTGCGCACCGGCATGGGCGGGTCGAAAGTAATTCTGGATGGTGGAACCATGGTGGTGCCTGTCGTCCACAAGCTCGTGGACGTTTCTCTGGAAACGATGAAGCTGGAAGTGGAACGAAAAGGAGCTGATGCGCTCATTACAAGAGATAACCTTCGTGTGGATGTGAAAGCCGAGTTTTATATCAAAGTGCAGGCAAACGGCGAAGATATATTGAATGCAGCCCGTTCGCTCGGTGAAAAATCTGTGCATTCAGATTCGGTGGGCCAGCTTGTTTTTGAAAAACTCGTTTCCGCCTTACGAAGCGTAGCGGCAACCAAGGATCTCATTGAGCTGCACTCCAAACGGGACGAATTTGCGAGCGCGGTTCAGGAAATTGTGCGCAAGGACCTGCGCGAAAACGGATTGAGTCTGGAATCGGTTACGATTTCGAGACTCGACCAAACGGATCAGACTTTGCTTCGCGATGACAATATTTTTGACGCACAGGGCAAAAAGAAGATTACCGAAATTACACAAAGCGCAATGGTGGAACGGAACAAGATTGAACGGGAAGCGGAACAGGCAATCACAGGCAAGAATGTTGCGACGACGCAGCAGATATTGACGTTGCAGAAGGCCCAGGCTGAAGCGGAAGCTCAGCAGGGAATGGAGCTATCTAAAATCCGCGCAGCAGCGGAGCGCGAGAAACAGGAATTTCAAATCGAACAGGATAAGATTCTGATCCAGCGCGCGCAAGAAAAAGAAAAGACACAGATTTTGAAAGAACAGGCCGTTTCAGCGGCAGAAATTACAAAGGCTCAGGCGATTGCAACAGCCGAGCGGGATCGCGAGATTGCCATCGCCTTAAAAAATGCGGAGCAGCAGAAAGCGGAACAGAAGGCGCTCGAAGCTTCGGCTGAAAGAGAAAAAGCGAGCCAGCAGATTGTTACCGTTCAAGTGACATCCACAGCGGAGCGGGAAGCGTCGAAGAATTTGATTGCAGCAAAACAAACGATTGAGCAGGACCGGATCAAAGATCAGACTCAAGCCGACGTACTGGCTTATACAAAAATCAAGGACGCGGAAGGAAGGCGTACCGCAGCCGATCTGGAGGCACAGGCAAAACTCAAAATCGCGGAAGCCGAAGCCAGAGCGCGCGAAATGCTGGCACAGGGCGAGACCGCATTGAAAATGGTCGATGTAAACGTCGCGAAAGAATCGGTAGACGTCGAACAACGGAAAGTGGACGTGGAACGGCAGGCGCTGGAAAACAAGCAGACTTACAGCGAAGCAGCGTTAAAATTCGAGATCCAAAAACTGGAAATCGAATCGACCCGTGAAGTCCGGATTGCGCTTGCAAATTCGATCGCTCAATTTATGTCCAAAGGCAACTACACAATTTTCGGAGACCCGCAAACACTTTCGAAAATGATGGGCGACTACGCGAAAGGTTTTGGTTTGACTCAGGAAATCAACGGATTTCTGGACAATACCCCGGCGGAGTTGAAACAGGTGCTCGAAAATGTTGTGCAAAACCTGATGCAAAGCAAAGCAAAAGCGGAACCTCAAATCGACGTCAAAGAAGTAAAGGATGTGAAAAAAGGCAATCAGCCGCCGCACAATTGAGACTGATAAGCTCGAAAGATCGCGGGCGGGACGCCCGCGCTACATTGCTCGCGCGACTGTTAGCCCGTAGACTCTTCGAACGCCGGCTTTTCTCAGCAGGACGGAACATGCTTCCAGCGTGGCGCCGGTCGTGATCACATCATCGATCAGCAGAACGGATTTGGGAAGATCGATTCGCTGTTTTAAACAGAATGCTCCGTCCAGATTTTTTCGTCTCGCCTGACCGGAGAGAAATGTTTGGGGAACAGTATTTCGGGACCGGCGCAACAGATTCCGAACCGGGATTCCGGAAAGATCGCTCAGATGTTCTGCCATCAGGCGAGCCTGGTCAAAGGTTCGTTGCCATTCACGCGATCGATGAAGCGGAACCGGAACAATGGCTTGCACACGTTGCGCATAATGCTTGAACATTAATAAGTACAACTCTTCCGAAAAGTAACGCGCGAAACGCGCCCTCTTTGCAAATTTCATTTCATGAATCATTTCGATCACGGGCCCCTCATATAAGAACACAGAACGAATCCGGGTTAACTTCGGTCTCTGCAGCTTGCAATCCGGACAGATCTTGACTCGCCAGTGTTCTCGAAAGGGAGAGCCACAAATCCGGCAGTGCGGAGAGATTCTCGGCAAAGTTTTGCGGCAGGTTTCGCAAAGAACATCGGCGTAAGGCTGCAAGTCTTCGCAAATCACGCAGGGCCAGGGGAAAAATAGAGAATAAGCGGCGTTGCGGCTCCGTTGAAAAAATCTGCTGAAGCTGGAAAAAACTTTAAAGAGGTAAGGCGGTAGACTTCTCATGTCCGAAATCCAATGTTCCCGCCTTGTTCTGATTTAGATTAATCGAATTCCACTCAAAACAAAAGATGCAAAATCCGCTATATTCTGAGTGTGTAGTATTACAATTGTAACACTGCCAGGGTTGGGCAGACAATACTTCTGCTCCATCGGTAAGCCCCCTATATAATTGCAGCGCCTGCTCCTTTTTTCCCGAACGGTCGCAGAGCTCGGCCAGGGTAATATTGTTCAGCAGCCAATCCGGGTGTTTTTGATGGATTCCCTCAAAGATTTTCGTTGCTTCTTCGGTCATTTCGAGTTTTCTGTAAAGATCTCCCAGGCAAAAGGCCGCGCGCGGATCCTCAGGATGAGTCCACACCACTTCCCGGAAAAGCTCGATGGCTCGCTGCGGGAGGTTTTGTAGCAAAAAGGTTTCCCCGATTTTCTTCAAAATCGCCGGACTCTGCGTTTTCAAAAATCCTTCTTCGTAGGTCCTCAAAGCAAGAATGGAATTCTCCTGCTTCTCATGAATTTCCGCCTGTAGCAAGTAAGCAGGAGTAAAATAATCCGTCAATCTGAAAATGTACTTCAACAGGGCCTGTGAGGTTTTGTAGTTAGTGCTTTGGGTTGCCGAACGCGCGAGCTCATAACGAATTCCTATCTTCCAATTGGATTCCTGAGGCGTTTCTGTCTCCTGCAAAAACAATTGCTCTTTCATCTCCTGCCAGGTCATTGCCTCTTTCCAATCCTGTTCCCTCACAGCCAGGTTTCGAAGTCTGTGAATCGCTTCCATCGATTGTGGCGAGGAGTGCAATACTTGCATGTACAGATCCCGCGCTTGCTCAATTTGATCCTGCTGCTCAAAAACAATACCCAGCGAGAGAAGCAGAACGGCCTGCTCCTGACCGGAAGAATGGTTCAGCGCATTCCGGTAATACTTCGTGGCCTCTACCCATTCTCCTTTCTCGGCATGTAAATCCCCTTTGATCTTTAACGCATACCAGTAGTCGGCATCCGTTTCGCGGACTTTTGAAAGAAGATCCATTGCCTTGCGCCAATCTCCCAATTGGAGGGCCATTTGAATCTGTACTAGTTTTCGTGAGGGGGCCGCGGGAGGTAGGGAAATGTTTGTTTCAAATTTCTTAGTCCACGGAGGAAAGAAGGTCACGAGTAAAAACAACAGAAGGGCCCCGAACGCGATTGAGGTTAAAACAATATAGAGGAGTTTGCTTTCCAGCTGAAAAAGGTGTGAGTCAAGAAAAGGCGCGCCAAGCCGGCGGGCTGCTGTGATTAAAAAAATGAGAAACAGTAAGGTGAAGAGAATTCCAATCCACCTGTTCCTCATTCCCCCTTAATTTATTCCAAAAGACCCTGTTCCTGCAACTCCTGACAATTCAAACAATACCTGGCCCATGGCACCGCTTCGAGCCTTGTCACCTTTATTTCGCTCTGGCACGAGTTGCAAACGCCAAAGTCCTTGGTGTTGATCCTGATGAGAGCTTCATCGATCAACTGAAGCATATCCCTTTCCGAATCAGTCAAACTGAAAAGGAATTCCTTGTTATAGGCCATGGTCGCTTTATCAGCGATATCCTGAGTGCCATCATCGGCTGCAGATTCCATGCGGTAGTTAACGTTCTTCCGAAATTCGTCAAGTATGTCTTTTCTCTTTTCTACCAGCTTCTTCCGGTATTTTTCTAGCTGCTTTTTGTCCATTCCTATCTCCAGGTCCTAAAATGAAGTTCCAAATGATACACATAATTCATCGAAAAGACAACAAACCGAATTGAGACATCAAAAATCTAACCCTGGAGGGTATCGTTGAGACATTAGAGAATCTAACCCAAGGAAAGAGAGAGGTTAGATTCGATGGGAAAGAATT
>JAKEFK010000375.1 GCA_022616075.1 bacterium | reverse complement strand
CCACTCGCACGGCATCTTCTTTTTGCATAATGGAGGGTCCTACATAAACATGGAATCCACTGTGTTTCCAGGTACGCATCTTTGCGATCAGTTCGGCACCGATGAGCTCTTTGGAAACCAGGAGCTTGTATACATGGGCTTCAAACAGCTCTCGAAGAACATTTTGGGCAAACAGCACAGCGGGGACAAAGGATCCGTCAGCATAAAAAGTTCATTTGATCGTGGCATAATCGTAGAGTTCGTTTGAGTCGTAACTTGCTCCCGTTACATAAACGTTTCCCGAAGCGTCAACGGCAACCGCATAGGCAAAGTTAAAGGAAGGATCATGTCCTGAGGTGTAGTTCCTGACCCAAGCCTCCTGCACGGTGGAAGAAGAAAGAATCGTATTCGCACCGTTGATAGCAAATGTAAGCAAAAAAAACAGGAACATTTTTCGGCCCATAAACTTCCTCCTGTTTCGGTGTATTTTTGGTAATCCAAAATTAAAACAATCAGGAAGGTGAAATAGTTCCAATTTTGCTAATGATATCTTACTCCTCTTCCGTGCACTCAGATAGAGTTTTTCCTCAAGGCGTTTTAGAATTGAGATCTATATCAGTTTTTCGGAAACACCAGAAGTGAAGGTAGAGAAAATTTCAGCCGTGACTTTGAAGGTTGCCGACATGCAAGCATCTGTGAAATTCTACAGAGATGTTCTTGGACTCAAGCTCATCTACGGCGGCGAAAAATCATCGTTCTCATCATTTAACACCACGGAAGAACGATCCGCGATCTTGAATTTAGAGCACGGGCAATCAGAAGCGAATTGGGGACGAATTATTTTCTATGTGGACGACGTAGATGCGTGCCGGCAATATCTTAAAGAGAAGGGATTCGATCCGGAAATACCCAGAGATGGCACATGGGGAGAACGTTACTTTCACATGCGCGATCCCGACGGTCATGAACTATCGTTCGCGCGTCCATTATGAAACACCTTCTCCTTCTGTCGCTGGTTGCAAGAATTGAAATCCCTTACTCTTCAATAACTTACCTTTTCATGCGAGTCGCCTGGAGTTGGCTCGAATTGCCTGATTTCCTGTTCTCGCGGGCACAATTTTGGGCACATTCCAGCCCGATGTCGTAAAATAGCCAAGGCAGTCAACTCCGTGGATTTAACAGGTCAGGGCACATTTATCGCAATCGGAGTTGGCGTTTTATTTTTTCAGAGATGTGAATGTTGCGAGCCAGATATCCGATTCAAATGTTCTTTTCAAGAAGAAGATTGTGCGGCTGTCCGAAGTAGCGCGCGCGAACGTAATGGATGTTCCTTCAGGAGCAGTGTAGAGCGTCTCCAGCCTTTTGTTTTCTAAATCCAATAAGTACATGTGCAGAATATCTGTGAACACAATACTTCGGCCGTCGGAGAGCCATTCACAAAATGGCGGCCTTGGCTGAATGTCAGCGACTTTCTGAAACTGCTTTGTGTGAAGATCGTAAATCCAGAGTCCAGGTACAGGGACACCTTGCCCGTTTCCAACGGGACCACATAACCTGGTTCCATCCGGTGACCAGCCGCGTGCCTGGAAAATCTGATTGGATCCAACCTGCGGCAGAATCTCCGGGTTTGTGGCTGGAAGTTTGCCTGATACATCGAACAAATAATTACCCTGTTGATCGTTGCAGACGATTCTCTTTCCATCAGGAGACCAGGTCGGGTTCCACGGTGCCTGTCTTTCCGTTTTAGTTAACTGTTTCAAGTCGCTTCCATCGATCCGGATGCTCCAAATCTCATATTTGCCAGTACGATCGGAAAAAAACGCAATTGTCTTTCCATCCGGCGAAAAAGCGGGCCCGCGATCTTTCGGTGCATCATCGGTAAGCTTCCGGATATCGGTTCCGTCGGCTCGTCCAACATAGATGTCTTCCTGCGTGCCGACGTTGCTGAACGTAATCCATTGCCCATCGGGCGACGCACCGGTACTGAAAATTTTTGCAATTGTTATCAGACGTGGTTCCCCTTCAAATTTTCGTGAAACAGGATCGAAGGAGACTTTCATAAGGTTACGGCGGTCATCCATTGAACTATAGATGAATTGTTTTTCATCAGCTGATACACTGATAAACCCTGTCCAGGGCGCCGGCGCGGTTAGAGCTTGAAATTTGCCAAGGGCTTTCCCGCTTTTCTCATCGACACGAATGCGCCACAAGTTCATACTTCCACTACGATCGCTACAGAAATAAATGTACCTACCATCAGGAGACCATATAGGACTCCAATCCGTCGGTCCGTCATTTGTAAGTTCAGTTACCGGTCCACCTGTTGCAGGTATGGTATAGATGTCACGTTGTCCGCCGCTCATTTGTTTCGGTCCAAGACCCCAGAATGCGATCCGGTCGCCATGAGGAGACCAGTCCGGTTGCACGGCATCTCCATGATAGAGTAAGGACTGCTGTCCGTTCACCACATCCACAACCCACAATTCACCGTTCAAGCCACGACTAGACGGATCACCTATCCTAGCCGTGGAGTATGCAATCTTTTTCCCATCAGGTGACCATGCAGGGTTATAGCCAACATTTGTCAGGCGCCGCACCGATTCACCGGTTGCACCCATGATGAAGATTCCGCCGCCATCGCGCTCGGAGCGAAATGCGATCCATTCGCCATCAGGGGAAAACCTTGCTGAGTAATCATTGGGCGATTGTTCGGTCAGATTGACCGGGTTGCGTCCGCCGACACGCTGCAAGTAAATGTCAAATTTGTCGGGAACCAAACCGTGTTCATAAATAAATGACTTTCCATCGGGCGAAATGCTTGGCCCCATTTCAAATCCTGGTTGATCTGTTAGTTGCCGGAACGTGATTTCCGGCAGAGGCCCTTCCATAGCGCGCCAGTGTAAAAAAAGCCAGACCGCAAAAGCGGCCACAATCGCGCACAATACAATGAAGGAAATCATCAACGTTTTGGATTTTTTAATGGTGACCGGTGCCGCTTGAACCGTATTAGCGGGCGTAGCTGTCACGCGGGTCGGGTCGACAGATGCTTCAGAATGTGCAGGACCCGCGGTGGTGGCGATTCCGGATTTAGCGGAACTGGAATCGCGTTTCAGCCTTTTGAGATCTGCACGCAGTTCGGCTGCGGACTGACAGCGAACGTCGCGATCTTTCTCCATTGCCTTTTGAATGATCCGTTCGAGTTCATAAGGTAGCTCAGGATTCAAGCGTGTTGGTGGCACGGGTTGACGGTTCAAAATTGCCTCAAAGATTACTGCATTTGATGCCCCGCTAAACGCCTGCTGTGCAGTCGCCATTTCATACAGCACAAGACCAAACGAAAACAGATCCGTGCGGGCGTCCAATTCTTCGGCGCGCGCTTGCTCTGGGGACATGTAGGCAACGGTGCCCACCGTCATTCCGGGACTGGTTAGCGCTGGATCCATCGCTCCGGTCTCAAGAGCCGATATAGATCCAGTGGAGAGTTTTGTGATCACATGTTTGGCTAGACCGAAATCCATTACCTTTGCCTGGCCTCGTTTCGTAACGAAGATATTCGCCGGCTTGATGTCGCGATGAATGATCCCTTGCGAGTGGGCTGCATCTAGGGCGTCGGCAATTTGGATCGAGAGGTCCAGCATTAATTCGAGCGGTAATGGCGTATTCTGCACCCGATGCTTTAACGTTTGGCCCTCCAACAGTTCCATGACGATGAAGTGAGCGATCTCTTCTAATCCATTAGTAGTCGCAACCGTTGCCGAACCGATGTCATGAATTACGCAAATGTTGGGGTGATTCAGCGCGGATGCCGCCCGCGCCTCCCGCTGCAATCTCTCGAGCGCTTGCGGGTCGTCTGAGAGTTGCGGAGGCAGAAACTTCAGCGCTACACCTCTACCCAGCCGTGTGTCTTCCGCGCGATAAACAACTCCCATACCGCCGCCGCCCAGCAGCTCAATGATTCGATAATGAGATACTGTTTTTCCGATCATGGATGTACCATTACGCTCAGGCAAAGGAGCCTCGTCAATTATATTCTGCCGCTTATTTAGCTGAAAAAGAAAACAGCGGCGGTTTTTTACGCCGCCGTGGTAACGAAAACACAAATCTCCGAGAAAAGCTAAGCACATTCACGGGCACAAGCGTTGCTTTACACAAATAGAAGAAAAAGCTAAATTAAGCTCTGCGTTCTGCGATCACAATTACGATTACGAGATTACGGAGGGATGGCCGAGTGGTTTAAGGCGGCGGTCTTGAAAACCGCTGGGGGTGCAAGCTCCCCGTGGGTTCGAATCCTACTCCCTCCGCTCAGATCGTTCCCGCCCGTGTGAT
>JAKEFK010000374.1 GCA_022616075.1 bacterium | reverse complement strand
GGCCAGACTTCTGCGGTTCGGAGTTCCTTGTTCGATATTCGGACTTCTCTCCGCTATCATTTTGGTTGTCGGCTATGCCGCGTTAGGTAAGAAGGGAGATGTGGAGATATTAGAGATGTGGAGATGTTTTTGAAATTAATAATAATTTCCTTATCTCCATTATCTCCTTATCCCCCTTGAGCTAAAGCCATGCGAGGTATTGGCTCAAGACTTTTCTCACGAATTGGCGAGTGGTGCGAAACGGTGGGATACCGCGATATCGATCCACCGCGTATTCGCCCGTGTTGTAAGCGGCGATTGCAAGCTCCAGGTCCCCCGAGTATCGCTCGATTAACATTTTGAGATGTTTGACGCCCGCTTCAATATTCTTGTACGGATCGTACAGCTCAGACGGCGCTACACGATAACGGGAAGCAGTTCTGGGAGTCAATTGCATCAAACCGCGGGCGCCCCGGTGCGACGTAACTTTCGATTTGAAATTCGATTCCGCTTTTATCAGAGCACCCACGAGCTGCCAGCTCACGCCATGCTTCACTGCTGCACCAAGAACCATAGAAGCGTAACGCTCCGGCAAAAAGTCGGTCGGCGCAGGGCCCGGTTTAGCGACTCCAGCGGGTCTTAGCAGCTCCAAATCAATTTGAGGAAGCGCTGAAACAACCTCAGACTCTCCTTCTGCTTGCGAGAAAGCGGGACAGGCAAGCAAAAAGACACATATCACGAGTGAAGATCGGGACATGAGTCTTACCTCTCCAGTTATGACTGCAGCTTATCAGGCAGATCTATTATTGATTCAATAGGGAAGCTATGATTTTTTCACCCGTTTGCAACTATTTCAACAAAGTAGCGCGGACGTCTCGTCTGCGCACTTTCGAAGGCGGGACGTCGACGCTACTTCATTATAACAGACTTGAGCTCTTCGCAGAAGCGGTCGATGTGTTGATCCGTATTGTACAGGTGGGGAGTCATTCTAAGATGATTTGCGCGAACCGCAACAAAAACTTCACGCTCAGCGAGAGCGCGAAGAATGTCGGTGGCATTGTATTGTTCGGCAGGACAAACAGAACAGAATGGCGATGGAATCGGTGTCACGGGTTGCTTCCATCCCAGTTCGCGAAAAAATGCTTTCATTTTGTCTGCAAGCCTAATGTTGTGTTCTTCAATGTACGAAATGCGTGATTCGAGCAATACCTGAAGGCTCTGTTCATAGGCTGCCAACAGGATGATCGGGGCGGTTCCCAGTTCATAGCGCCGCGTGCTGGAAGCAGGTTCGTAGGTGAACATATCCGTTTCCTGGAAACGGGTTGCATTCTTGTTGTGCATCCATCCACTCACAGGGGATGTTAGGCGCGATCTAAAATCTTTATGGACGTAAAGAAAGCCTGTGCCGGAAGGGGAGAGCTGCCACTTGTGTGCCGCCGCGCAGAGAGCGTCGACGTGCGTTTCTTGAAGATTCATTTCAATGGTTCCGGCCGCTTGAATTGCATCTACGATCAAGAAAATATTGTTTTGACGGCAAGTTTCAGAAATGAGTTTCAGGTCGTAGCGGAATCCTGTGAAAAAATGCACAACGCTTAGAGAAAGAACACGCGCGGGTGGTATCAGGGATTCCAGGACCCGGGCTGTTTGATCCGTATCCGCTCGAAAAGGAACTGTGCGGATTTTGATCCCGCGTTCGCGGAGTGGCTCCCAGGCAAAATTATTGGAAGGGAAGTCTTGTTCCACGATGACAACTTCGTCTCCAGAGTTCAACGGTAAGGAGTGCGCCATCATGCTCATTCCATAACTTGTGCTGGGGATTAAAGCGATATCTTCGGCTGCGCAATGGATCATCTGTGCAACGAGGGCGCGGCAACGTTCGGGCATCTCGAAATATTGAGAATCACCGAGCATCTGAGGTTTTTGCTTCATCTCTGCTGTTTCTTGCAATGCTCGCAAGGCACGCAAGGGCAGTAATCCCTCTGAGCCTGTATTTAAATAGCACACGTTGTTTGCATTCGGAAATTCGTTTTGCATGTTAACCGCCAAGACGCCAAGGCGCCAAGTCTATCACCATGGTAAAATGGCTTCAAATCCTATGCCTTCGCTGGTGAGCTTCATTGTCGTTAACTGGAATGGATTCGTGTACCTGGAAGAGTGCTTGCAATCCTTGATGAATCAGACTTATGCGCCGTTCGAAGTGCTGGTGGTGGACAACGGCTCAACAGACGGCTCCACAGAGATTTTGAAACGATTTCCCGGGATTGAAGTCATTCCTAATGATTTAAACCGTGGATTCGGCCCCGCCAATAACCAGGCGCTGCTGCGTGCGAGAGGCGAACTGATCGCGTTCGTAAATAATGACGCAGTCCTGGAAAAGACCTGGCTTGCGAGCATAGTTGTGCCTTTTAAAAATCCGGGGACCGGAATGTGCGCAGGGAAAACGATGTCCTATTTCCAGCGAGACATCATCGATAATACAGGTCATCTTCTGTACTGGGATGGAGTCAATCGCGGCCGTGGAAGAATGCAAAAGGATGAAGGGCAATTTGATTCGATTCAAACCGCCCTTTTACCCAGTGGATGCGCCTGCGTATTTCGCGCAGAGACGCTGCGCGAGATCGGATATTTTGACGAAGACTTTTACCTCTATGGTGACGATACTGAAATCGGATTAAGAGCGCGTCTTGCAGGGTGGGAGTGCCCCTTTGTTTCTTCAGCGGTTGCCTATCACAGGTATTCAGGATCCACGGATCAATACGACCCTATGAAATTTTATTTTGTCGAAAGAAACCGTTTCTGGGTGGCCTTGAAATACTTTCCTGCCGAGCTGCTGATTCTCAATCCGGTTTTCAGTGCTGTGCGATGGTTATTTCATCTCCTTGCTTTGCTCTCACACAAAGGAGTTTCCGGAGAATTTGCGCGACGCCGCTCCCGCTGGCAATTGCTCGGACTCTGGTGGAAGGCTCAGGTTTCGGCATGGAAAGGGCTTCCACGATTTTTGCGAAAGAGACGGGAACTGAGCAGAAAATTTCACTGGTCGCGCCGGCGTTTTTATCAGTGCTTCCTTCCACACCGTTTGAGTTTGCGTGAATTAACTTTTACACCTTGAGCGGTCCTTTATGAAAATCATTCTGGTCCTCCCTGCGCGCAATGAGGAAGAGAACATCGGTCGCATGCTGGACAGTATCTGCGCCCTGTATCCTCAGCATCCGGTTCTTGTTGTCAATGACGCATCCACGGATGGGACTGCGGCGATTGTGCAGAAGTATCCGGCTGTTTCCTTGATTCAGCTACCGTTCTGGATGGGCTATGGAGGAGCGCTGCAAACGGCTTATAAATATGCTTATCGCAATGGATATGAGGCGGTTGTCCAGCTGGATGCGGACGGCCAGCATGATCCGTCATGCATTCAGTCTCTTCTGGATCGTATCCGCGATACGGATCTCGTGGTCGGTTCCCGATTTTTGGGTGGGACCGAATACAAAATGCCGGTGATCCGGCGGTTGGGGTGTTCTATGCTTTCCCAGATTGGAAAGCGGCTCACCGGCATGAAGATTACTGATCCAACTTCCGGTTTCCAGGCTCTGAATCGCAAGGCCCTTAGCATCGCCATCCAGGATTACTATCCGATGGATTATCCGGACCTGGATGTGCTCATTCTGATGCATCGCTTTCGTTTAAAGGTTATGGAGATCCCCGTAATCATGCATCCCTCGGAAGGCAAGACCGGCATGCATGAGGGATTACAAGTCTGGTATTATGCGTTCAAGATGATCCTTTCTATTTTTGTAATGATGCTACGAAAGGCTTGAACATGCCGGCAAATCAACGTATTTTTGCCACTGTTCTTGCGCTGCTCTTTCTCATTTTTGTGATCGATCTGGCGAGGCGCAAAAAGCTTCGAGTTGAATATTCTATTCTCTGGAGTTTCACAGCCGGCGCGATCGTAGTTCTCGTGTTCTGGTATGACTTGCTTGTATGGATTACCGGATTCGTTGGCGCGGTTCTGCCAACCACTACATTATTTATATTTGGTCTCATGTTCTTGTTGTTTGTGAATTTGCATTTTTCGGTAAAGTTGTCCGAATTGTCTGAACAGGTAAAGAACCTCGCGCACGAGCTGGCTCTGTTAACCGTAAAAAAAGGCACAAGAGAAACCACAGATGAACACAGATAATTGCAAAATTGCATATTGCAGATTGCAAAATGTTGACTCGCATTCTGCGGCTTTCAACATGCAATATGCAATTTTCAATTTGAAATAAGTCATGCGGATATTGATCGGAATTCCTTTTCTCTATCCCGCACTGTCTTACGGCGGAGCGGCGCGCTCTGCGTATGAGCTGTCTTGCGCTCTGCATGATCTGGGACATCACGTAACAGTGATGACCACGGACGTGTGGGACGCATCGCGGCGGTACAGTCCGAATGGTTGTGAACCCCCTTTTGAAGTAGTTCGTGTTCCCAATCTTAGCAATAAAATCGCTTATTACTTCCAGTTTTATACTCCTCTGGGAGGTTTGAAGCACGCGGAACGGCTGCTCGCAGAGTCGGATATTCTTCACCTGCACACTTTCCGCAATCTTCTGAATGATCTTCTTGCCCGCACGGCTGTGAAGCAGAAAAAACCATTTGTGCTTAGCGGTCATGGAACGATACCAAGAATTGAGAGGTTTCAATTCATCAAACAGATCTACGATTTAATGATCGGAAAATGGCAACTGAATAATGCGGCCGGCTATGTGGCCGTTTCGGGCGCAGAGCGCAAGGCGATGCGCCGGATGAAGATTCCTTCCGAAAAAATCAAAGTAATTCCCAACGGAATTGGCGAGGTTCCCATTTCTGAAACTGGTAATTTCCGCAAGAAATGGGGGCTTGCGCCTTCAGAGAAGATGATTCTGTTCCTGGGAAAGATCACGCCGCGAAAAGGAGTGCAGCATCTGGTTCGCGCTTTTTCGCGAATTCGTGACCAGGCGAGGCTTGTGATTGCGGGAAATGATATGGGTTATGCTTCCCGGATCAGACAATTGGTTCTGGAACTGCGGCTTCAGGATCGTGTGGTGTGGACCGGATTACTGGATGATCAGCGAAAGTTTGAGGCTTTGTCGGATGCGGACATCACCGTGTATCCTTCGGTCAATGAAGTGTTCGGTCTTGTTCCGCTCGAATCAATTTTGTCCGGAACGCCTGTGATTGTATGTGATGATGACGGCTGCGGACAGATCATCCGTAAGACCGGCGCGGGCGATCTTGTCCCCTGGGGTGATTCTTCTGTCCTCTCTTACACAATCAGCAAACGCCTTCAGGAAGGGAAAAAGGCCGATGAATTGTTGCAGGCGCAGGAAAAAATCCGTTTGCATTTTAACTGGCATCTGATTGCCAGAGAGATGACCAGTTTTTATCAGAGCTGTTTGCGGCACGCTCTCCCATGAGTCTGGCCGCAGTTACAGTACATCACGGAAATTCAGATCTTACCGAACGGCTGATCGAATCCTTGAGTAGCTGCGCTCTGGTTCATCCTATTATTGTCGTTCTACATGATTCGTTTCCGCTTCCGAAAAGAGACCGCGTGCAATATCTCGAATGTGAAAACCGTGGATATGCGGCAGGACTGAACAGGGCAGTGGCTCATGCACTCACCGAAGTCGAACCGCCCCAACTTGTGCTCGCTTTGAATCCTGATGTGGAAGTGGATGCAGCCGGCATCGAACATTTGTTTGCAGACCATTCTGCTGCTGGCGCTGATTGTACTTTTCCGGTACTCCGGGAAAAAGACCGCCTCCTGTACGGGTATCGTTTTTCACGATGGGGAGCTTTGCAGTCTGTAAAAGAGCCGGAATGGTATTCGGGCGCCTGCCTTCTTTTTTCAACCGAGGCATGGAAGAAAGTGGGCGGCTTTGAGGAAAGCTACTTCCATTATTTCGAGGATCGCGACTTCTGCTTGAAATTCCGGGAGGCAGGCCTAAAATTGCATCAGGCAAAAGTGATTGTGGATCATCAGGGAAAGTCCGGAATCGACTATCCGGCCTCTGAATTGCCGAGATTCGCGGTGCGGAATCATCTGATTGCTCTGGAAAAGAGTGGTTTGCTAGGCCCCGTGAGCTTTTTGAATGTGGCCGCGCGCCATTTTGCTTACTTGTTTCGATGGAAAAGGGGATGGCGCGGAATTCCAAAGTGGCTTCGCGGCATCGAAGAATTTTTATATCGTTCGTAGTAGCGGATTCATTCGCTAAATTCATAGCGACTAAAGTCGCTTCTACAAACTGTTTTTGCAGGTAAAATAGTGACATGGACGAACGCATAGGCAGGCGCGTCAAATTGAATTTGCCTTTGAAAATTATTGTGCTGAACGACGATCACTCTGCGGCGTCTGAAAGCAATGGAAGACTGCATGATCTTTCCAGAGGTGGTTGCGCTTTTTACCATCGAGTGAATTTGCCGGTTGGCAAAAGAGTAGAATTGCGAATCCGTCTGAATGAGCCCCTTACAAAAAAGCTGAAGAAAAAAGAATTGAGAGCGCACGGAGCTGTGATTCGCTCTGTGCCTGAAGCAGCAGGATATTTGTTGTCGGTAAGATTCGTGCGACAGAAAACCGGTTAATTGTTCAGCTCCGGGCCGGATGCCTCGCTTCAATCACACTTTTCATTCCACCACGGACGTTAAACTCGCCGCGGACCACGGCCCGCTTCGGCTGGCATGCTTCAACCAGATCTCGCAAAATGCGGTTCACAGCATTTTCGTAGAAGATGCCGAGCGTGCGGTAAGAATTGATATAGTTCTTCAGTGACTTTAATTCCAAACAAAGTTTGTCCGGTTCATATTCAATGATGATTGTTCCGAAATCGGGCAAACCCGTCTTCGGGCAAACCGCAGTGTATTCAGGGATGGTGATGTTGATCTGATAACCCGCATACTGGTTCGGCCAGCACTCGATGGCAGGCAGAGCGGCATCAATGCCTGACTTTGCGTGATCTTCTGTATAGTCTGCCACTTCGGTTCCTTTTGTCGTTGCTGAAGTAGCGCGGACGTCTCGTCTGCGCAGCTCGCAGGCGGGACGCCCGCGCTACTTTGTTTATCCTTTTCTCCTTATCGAGATTAGATTATAGTAGGAACGGAATTGAGGGCAAATATGAAAGTCAGCGGGTTTACGCTATGTTGCGTCGTCCTTTTATCCGCTTTGTTCATTGCTTGTGGTGGTCAAAAAGAGAATCAGGAACAACCGCCTGCGAATCCTTCCTTTACATCAACTACGCCGCAACCTGTCACATACGAAACGGTTGCCCACATACTTCAAGACATGAGCACTTACGCCGCCGCGGTAAAAAAACTGGACAACGCCGCGCTGCAGAAACTGGATAAAAGTTATCAGGGCGTGATTTTTACTACAGAGCAAAAGACGCTGTTCGTGAATGTTTATCCGGATCAAGCCGGCGGGCGGGTGATCTTTTTGTTGGTTCCCAAGGAGCCCAGTACCGGTTCGAACTATTTGCTGACGTTTGATCGCAAACTCCCTGTCATTGATTCGGAAACGGTTGAGCTGCAAGTCCGCACCAGGGACCCTGAGAAACCGCTAACCTGTTCGCTTCAAGTGGCTGACACCGCCGCCTACATGACCGAATATCCATCGCATCAGCTTGTTGCGCGCTACTACTTCACCAAAAAATTCTTACAAAGCGGCACGTATGATTTCGATGCGTTGACCGTTCCTTCCTATCGCCCACGTGGTTATCACTTCATCGTTTTTGATTTTGTGAAAGCCGAAGTTGTGGATCAAACCTCCAGCCTTACTGCGCCTTGCGTGGATTGATGGAAGAGATTCCGATCACGGATGTTCTTGATCTACATCCGTTTGCTCCGCGGGATGTAAAGACGGTTGTGGAAGAGTATCTGTTCCAGTGCGTTGAGAAAGGATTCCGTTTTGTCCGGATTATTCATGGGAAAGGAATCGGCGTTCAGCGAGAGATGGTCAGGTCTATACTGGCGAAATCCGATTATGTCGAATCTTTTGAAGAAGGACCCAATTGGGGCTCCACCGCAGTCATTTTAACCGCCAAGCCGCCAAGAAACAAATTAGAGTGATTCTTGGCGTTTTGGCGCCTTGGCGGTTTTCCTACGCGATTCGTTCTTGCGCGGTGGAGATTTTTGCTGAGACGGCTTCCAGGTCTTCATATAAGAGTGAGATTTTCTGATAACGCTGATCCGGATCTTTTTCGAGTGAACGTAGGAGCACTTGTTCCAGCGCCGGAGGCAAGGCTGGATTGAAGCTGGTGGGTTTTGGCGGAGCTTCACGGATGTGTTTGTTTAACACTACCAGCGCAGAATCAGCGGAAAAGGGAAGCCTTCCAGTGAATACTTCGAATAGAACCACTCCGGTAGAATAGACGTCTGTGCGTTGATCCATATCCAGACCCTGAGCCTGTTCCGGGGACATGTAGTCGGGTGTGCCCATGATTGTTCCGGTGGAGGTCATACCTTTCATATCGGCCACGCGCGCGATGCCAAAGTCCATGATCTTCACGTCTCCCGTGCTTTCCAGAAGCACATTCTGAGGTTTCATGTCGCGGTGAACGACTCCCCTCTCGTGCGCTGCATCCAGCGCGCTGCAAATCTGTTTGCCGATCTGCAGTCCGATCCGGACAGGAAGCATCCCTCGCTGGCGAATCAGCTGTTTTAAAGTAATCCCTTTTACATATTCCATACTAATAACGTAGTAATTATCCAGCTCACTGTAATCGAACGTCCGGACAACATTGCGGTGTGTGATGCGGCGCGCCAGCTTTAATTCCTGTTTGAAACGGTCCAGAGCGACGGGATCCTGCTGAAAGACTTCCCCTTTTAGAAGTTTCAGGGCGACCACTTCATCGAGCTGCCGGTCGAGGGCTTTCAACACGACTCCCATTCCTCCGGTCCCCAGGATCGATTGCACTTCATAACGGTTGGCGATCACCGAGCCGGGTCCGATTGAGCTCATGGAAACGGAGGATTGTGATGGTGATGTTGTTTGGTGTTTCGAAGATACTTGCCCCGGTCCAATCGTGGGAGCTCCGGGTACAGTCGGCTGTTGCGAAAGATACTCAACGAGCTGCTGTTTCTCTTTAAGCTGAGCCAGCAGCTTTCGAAAGGACTCAGCAAGAATTCCCACTTCATCGCGAGACGTTGTTTCAATCGGGACGTCGTAGTTTCCTTCTTTGACTTCATTCACCGCATCCGTCAAATTGCGAAGCGGACCGGTGATCCGCCGCGAGCCCAGAAAACTCAAAATGAAAGCCAGAACCATCATTCCCAGGCCCACGATCAGAATGTTCTTTTGAAACTGCCGGAAACCATACAACTCGCGATCCAGCGAACGGAAAGCTACAAATCTTCCCAGCATCTTGCCGTCAAGATTCTTCAGCGGCCTGTAAACTCCCACGTATTTTTCCGGGCCCATTTGAAATTGAAAGGGCTCATCCGGTTTACCGGCATTCGTAAGAGATCGGGTCAAATCTTCTTTTTCGCTTGTGATCGTGCTGGCTATAAGCGATACGCCATCTTTTTCAATGAAGAAACCGGTTTCCGAGTGCGTCATTTCTTTGATTTGAATAGCGAGCGTGTCGTTGATCGAATAACCGATAGCAAGAGCTGCAGTAATAATGTCCTGCGTTACGACAGGAACGGCAATTGCATGGTACAGATTCTGGTTCTCCAGCATTAAACCGTTGACTTCTTCCCCATCCAGCGCTCCTGCAACGAGAGGCACATCGGCGAAGTTCTGGCCGGTTGCTCCCGGTTTATCAGTGCGCGCCAAAACAATTCCGTCCGCGTCTGTCAGGAGCACGAAATCGCTTCGGATCGTCTCTTCGGTTTGTTTGGCAAGATCCAGGATGCTATTGGAATCCGATTCTTGAATGTACGCCTGGATGTAAGGATTCTGAGCAATGATTTTGTTGGCAATCTTTAACTTTTCGTAACGGTCTTTTTGAAACGTTTCAAACACGGAGAGTGTTTGTTTCAAATCAGAGCGAATGGTCTCATGAGCCAGCGCGGTGGCTCTGCGCGAGCTGAACAGAATGGTGACAGCGATGAGCAGAACAATGATCAGCGCTGTCAGCAGGAAAAATTTTATATTGAGACTCAGGCCGCGCCTGTTACTAATAGCGTTCATCAGTAGAGGAATAATCCTTTCCGAATTTGTTTTTGTGCCGCAATTTTTTGAAAGTCCTGCCGTCAATCGTCAAGAGGACCTGCAAAGCTTTCTCTCCTACGTCGATCTTTTTCACGGTCTGTCCTTCCTCGGCGAAGGCGCGTAGCTGAAAACTTCCATTCGGGATGTCGCCAAGCATGAAGTTGCCGGCTTGATCCGCGATGGTGTAATAGGGCGACGCGCTGACAACGATGGTAGCGGACATTTGCGGATGCACATTGCAGAATACTTTTACGACTCCCGGTTTCTGAAAGGATTGAGTCTTGCTGCCGCCTCCCTTATAAAGCCCAAGGTCGAACTGATTGGGTGAGGAAACAGAAAAGATGTTGTGAAAAATCGAATCAAAATTGGGAAACTGGACCTTTGCCCCAACGGGAACCGCAAGAGCGCGTGGTGCGAATTGCTTGTTTTTTGTGGACATCGTGAAGGTCTTCTTCAATGCTTCTTCCGGAATAATCGATTGCGAAACCGGATCCAGATAAATGATGACTGAGGAAAGATCGGTCTTCTTCTTTTCTCCTTTTAACAGCACTTCTACGGTGCCAGATACATCGTGTGCCTGTGTTTGAACTGTGAAAAGTAAGAACAGAAAAACAGAGAAAAGCCGCATAAAAATCTGACCTCTCGATTCCTGTTATCTTATTGCATGTTATGATGAAAGGCAATGAAATGGCGGGTGCGTCTCGTTACAAAACGGAAGAGAAAACAGGCAATGCGCATCAAAGGAAATTCGATCGATGAGCTTGTCGTTAAACTGGCGAAGCATTCCGGAAAGTTCTCTGATTTTGAGATTGAAACAACAGTAAATGATCCTGGTTACTGGAAATCTTTAATCCTGCAAAAGCTTTTCGAAAAAACTCACAGCAAGGATCCAACCCCAACGCTTTTTTAACGCTGTAGCGCGGACGTCTCGTCTGCGACTACGCAGGCGGGACGCCGGCGCTACTTTGCTCATTCGTGCGGTTCGATGCAATCCTCCTGCACTTCCACCTGCAGGGTGGTGTGTTCCAAATGGAAAGCGCGGCGAAGAAGATCCTCCACTCGAGTGCGCACATCAATGGGATCACAACCGGGATTGACCACCAGATGGGCTGAAACTGCATGCTCTTTCGAACCGATGCTCCAGATGTGCAAATCATGAATATTCTGAACACCATTCAACCTTTTTACCTCTTCCCGGATGCGCGTTAGATTCAGATGCTTCGGGACTGCTTCCATTAAGATATTGATAGAGTCGCGGATCAGAGACCATGCGCTGAAAAGCACGAGAGCGCCGATCAGGAAACTCAACAACGGATCAAACACCGGCCAGCCGGTCACATAGATCAGGATTCCTGCGATCAATGCGCCGAGCGAGCTGAGCGCGTCCATGATTACGTGATAGTAGGCGCCTCTCACATTCAAATCATCGTGTCCGTGAAGCATCCAGGCTGATAGCAGGTTCACAACGAGGCCTGCTCCACCGACCGCGATCACCCCAGCGCTGCTGACCGCCACAGGTTGAAAAATCCTGAACATCGCTTCGTAGTAAATGAATCCGATCATTAAGAAAAGAACCAGACCATTAAATAGAGCTGCTAATACCTCTGTGCGGTAATAGCCATAACTTTTTTCGGCAGTTGGAGCGCGTCGTGCCATGTTTGCGGCATACAAACAGACAAGCAACGCAAGAATATCCGAAAGCATGTGGCCGGCATCCGAAAGCAGGGAGAGACTGTTTGTAACAAATCCTGCAATGGCTTCAACAACGAAAAAGAGAGAGGTGAGAATAAGAGCGTTTCTTAAAACAGGAATATCCCGCCCCTCTCCCCCTCCTTTTTGGGGAGGGGGAAGCGGCAGATCGGAACTTGACATGTGACCTTTACTGGGTCGTTAAGGCCTCATCAATGATTTGCTTGAACTGATCCGCTGGAATCGCTCCGACTACCATTCGGCCGTTTACAAAGAAAGAAGGTGTAGAGCTCAAACCAAGACTTCCAGCTTCTGTCGTATCGGCGGTCACTTGCTGTTTGGACACAGGATCCGCCATGCATTTTTTTAGCTCTTCATGATTCAAGCCTTCCTGCGTCGAAAATTCTTGCAGTTTGGCGCCGAGGGTTTCTTTGGTAATCGTTTTCTGATTTGTAAAGTAATAATCGGAAAGTTTCCAGAATGTCTCCGGTTTCTGTTTGTGAACGCATACTGAAGCAATGGCAGCTTCTTCGGCCCAATTGTGAATGTTGGTTAGAGGAAGATGCTTGTAAGCGACCTTCACTTTCCCCTCATATTGTTTCAGCATATCCTTCACCGTTACGTGCGCATTGCTGCAATAAGGGCACTGGAAATCGGAATATTCAACGATGGTGACTTTTGCGTCCTGCGCGCCTGTTACCGGAACATTTGTTCCCAATACAATTTTTTCCTGGTTCTTTTTGTACGGATCAACCGACATGTCCATTACGCGTCCGATAACAAGCATGTTCTCTTTTGTGATCCACGCTTCTTGAGTCTGGCTGCCTCTCTCTCCTTTGAATTCCACATTGACTGCGTAAGTGCCGGGAATCGCTTTCGATTCGGCATTTTCCTTTACGGTAATGGTCACATTGGCAGGCACATTAAAAGCTTTGCGAATGTAGGTCGCGATTTGTTCATGGGTCATGGAAGGCTTTGCCGCTGTTTCAGCTTTCGGTTGGTCCTGCGCGCACGCCGTAAGCTGAAATGCGAAAACAATAAGAAACAGAAAAAGTGTGTACAACTTTTGATACTTCATTCTTTTATCCTTTTAGAATTTTGAACTTCTAGTCTAACCGAATCGACACGCGATTTTGTGAATCTGAAAGTTTAATGGAGTCGAGTGTGGAAGGCAACTGAAATTCCAATCGCTACAAAGGAAACTGCCAACAATTGTTTCCTGCCGCCAACGACGAAACCATTCCCTCCTTTGTCCTCGAGAGAGTAGATGATTTGGATGGGTGCGACCGCAACAATCGATTCCACCATGCTCGAGAAGGGCAGTGCCGGGCGATCAAGATAACCCCTGTGGATTCAATGAGTTGAATCGAGGGAAAGAGTTTGGCACCGATGATGCAAAGCAATCGGCAAAACAATGTGTGGACGGAGGGAACGGTGAAACGAAGTCTTGGTCGTATGCAATTTCGTTCCGCTCCCCGCAACTTTTTTTGAACACATGACGATAAAACCTAGAGGAGGGTCTTTCATGCGCGCAAAACTTTCCGCTCTGTTTCTTTTTGTGCTGTTCCTTTCCACGAGCTGGGCGTTTCAGCCGGACAAACAAAACCAGGGACTGGAACACAAAGCTTTCTTTAAAAAGGATCTCTCGATCAGTTCCGCAAATGCCGAACTGGAAAACGTGATTCTGCAGTTGCCGAATCGTCAAGAGTGGGATCGCTTCTTTGCGAAGTACGGGTCCCATTTTCGAGTATATGTCGATCCGCGGTCTGCAACTCCCACAAACATCATGGGTCACATTCCTTTGATCCCTGGTGATGGAGTCGATAACAGAGTGACAATGGAAGATGTTGCGCGCAAAATAGGGCGGAACGTGCAGCAGATCGATGCTGCCGTTGTGGCGGATGTACTTAAACAATTCATTCATGAGAATCACAAAACTCTTGGTCTGGATGTTCGTCAGATGAGTAAGGTTCAAGCTACACAGGTCGCAGAAACTTTGTGGCAGGTGAGCATTCCGCAGCAGGTGAGAGGAATCCCTGTGCGATATGGAAGGATTGTCGCTACGATCAGTCACGGCAACCTGATCCTAATAGGAACGGAGAGCTGGGGCGATGTGCGCATGGATACGGTCGCAAAAGTCCCGAAGGAAAAAGCAATTGAAAAAGGTTTTGCGCATGTAGATGGAAAATCGCACCGCGATAAATTCTGGAAAGATGCAACGCTTGAAATCATTCCTTATGCGCCGGCGGAATATCAGTCCGGCGAATCCTTCAATGGTCCTGTTGGGAAGGGTTACCGCCACCGTTTGGTCTGGACGTACGGTTTTTCTCGCGATCCTGATCTGGCTCAATGGGAAGTCATGGTGGATGCCGAAACAGAAGAGCTGATTTCGTTTCAGGATGCGAATCAATATGTGAAGGAAGAGATCCAGGGTGGCGTTTATCCTTTAACGAGCACCGAAGTTTGTCCTTCGAATGAATTCTGCGGAGTTATGCAATCCAATTTCCCCATGCCCTGGGCAAATACCGGACTCGCATCTCCGAATAATTTCGCGAACAGTGCGGGTGTTTTTGAATATACCAGCGGGAATGTAACGACAACTCTAAGTGGAAAGTACGTTCGAATCTCAGATGCTTGCGGATCGATCAGCTATAGCCAGGCGGGCGGTCTGAATCTGGGCGGCACGAATGGCCAGCATGATTGTACAACTCCTGGATTTGGCGGCGCGGGAAATACTGCTTCGGCACGTTCAGCATTCTATGAAGTAAACAAGATCGCTGAACAAGCGCGCGGTTGGCTTCCTACGAACACATGGCTCCAGGCTCAATTAACGGCGAACGTAAATATCAACCAGACATGTAATGGATTCTGGAATGGATCCACAATCAACTTTTACCGGAGTGGCGGTGGATGCCGTAACACGGGTGAGCTTGCTGGGGTATTCGATCATGAATGGGGACACGGCATGGATGATAACGACGCCGCTGGAGTTCTCAGCAGTTCCAGTGAAGCTTACGCGGATATCGCCGCGATCTATCGTTATCAGGCATCCTGTGTCGGACACGGTTTCTTCTGGACGGCGGATGACGGTTGCGGCCAAACAGCGGACGGTACAGGTTTCAATGCAAACGAATCCATCACCGGCACGCACTGCGACACAAACTGTTCGGGCGTGCGCGATGCTGACTGGGCAAAACACAATCCCAACACACCGGATACACCCCAAAACTTTGTCTGCGGCCAGTGTTCCAGCGGTACAGGACCGTGCGGACGCCAGGTTCATTGTTCTGCAGCCCCCGTACGGCAGGCAGCGTGGGATCTAGTTACGCGCGATTTAACTGCGGCTCCGTTTACTTACAACTCCAACACTGCTTTCATGATCGGCAACAAAATTTTCTATCAAGGAAGTGGAAACGTTGGAACGTGGCACGCGTGCGATTGTACCGCGGGAACGTCGAACGGTTGCGGATCCTCAAACGGTTATATGCAATGGCTTGCAGCTGATGATGACAACGGAAATGTGAACGACGGGACTCCGCACATGACCGCTATCTATGCGGCATTCAATCGGCATAATATTGCTTGCTCGACACCGACTCCCGTAAATAGCGGATGCTCCAGCGGACCGACATCAGCTCCTACAGTAACACCTACGCCTGGTGATCATTCGGTCGCGCTTTCCTGGACCGCTGTAGCCGGCGCTTCCAAATACTGGGTGCTTCGGACAGAAGGACACGCTGGCTGCAACTATGGCAAAGTGCTAATAGCCAGCCCAACAGGCACTTCTTATACCGACACTCAGGTCGTTAACGGCCGAACGTACTATTACAATGTGGTAGCTGTTGGCTCCACTGCTGGTGACAAGTGTTACGGACCAGCGCAGAGCTCTTGCGCATCTGCGACTCCAGCCGGCGGATGTACGCTTCCGGGGACTCCTTCGTTAGTGAGTCCTGTAAACAATGCAACGAATGTTTCAACGACTCCCGCATTGGATTGGAGCGACGTCTCCGGCGCAACTTCGTACGATATTCAAGTATGCAGCGACAGCAGTTGCGCTACAGTTGTACGATCCCAGAACGTCACTTCCAGCACGTGGACGGTTTCACCGGCCCTGTCGAATTCAACGGTTTACTACTGGAGAGCGCGCGCGAACAATAGTTGCGGCGCGGGTTCCTATAGTTCCATATTTAGCTTCACAACCGCATCAGGTGGCGGCGGGTGTACTCCTGCAGCAGCAGCATTTGACGGAACACTCCAAGCGCCCAGGTGCAATGGCACAACATCGTGCGGATGCGATACGGGTGCGTCGATAATCAACGGCCGCGATACGATGAGCGGCGGCGCTGAAACAAATCAGCCGAACACAATTAACGATAGTTGTGCGGATGGCACTTCCGGAACCTACCATAATGATGAGTCTCTGGATCGATTGTCTGTATCGACAAACGATGGAACTGCATTAGCGGGCGGCAAGACTGTCACCATTTCTGCAACTGCATGGTGCTGGGGAACTGCAGATAGCCTGGATCTTTACTACACCTCGAATGCTGCTTCGCCATCCTGGACATTGATTGGAACACAGGCCTGTACGGCAGGAGGAGTCTCCAGGACATTCACTGCGTCGTACACACTTCCATCGACCGGAACACTTCAGGCGATACGCGCCCAGTTCCGGTATCAGAGTACGAACGCCTCCTGCTCAAGCGGCAGCTACAATGACCGTGATGACCTGGTCTTTGCAGTCAATCAGGCAGCGGACACAACGCCTCCAACAACCTCCATCACAGCACCCACAAGTGGCACGACCGTTAGTGGAACGGGAGTTACGGTGAGCGCAAATGCGAGCGACAACGTTGGAGTGACGAAAGTCGAATTCTATCTGGATGGTACGACTTTATTAGGAACGGATACAACTTCACCGTATAGCATCAGCTGGAACACAACAACAACTTCCAACGGCGCTCACAACTTGACGAGCAAAGCTTTTGATGCAGCGAACAATTCAACGACATCAACAGCGGTCAACGTGACTGTAAATAATGTTGCTGCTGGCGATTTGATAGCGACATTCAATGCCACTTATCAGGCGCCGGCGTGTCCGAGCGGAGGAAAATCCTGCGACACGGGAGCAACGCTGATCAATGGACGAGGCACGATGACAAATGGCAATGAAACGAATCGACCGAACACGATTAACGACTCTTGCATAGATGGAAATTCGGGTACCTATCATGTAGACGAATCGATTGATCGAATGAAGATTGCGACAAATGACGGAACTGCTTTTGCCTCTGGCAAAGCTGTAACAATTACCTTCACAGTGTACTGCTACAGCACGGCTGATCGGATCGATGTCTACAGAACTGCCACCGCAGCCACACCAAGCTGGACCCTGATTGGTACCCAGCAGTGCTCCGCTGCGGGAGTCAGAACATTTACGGCCAGCTATACACTGCCGGCAGGAGCAAACCAGGCAGTTCGCGGCAATTTCCGATACCAGGGAACGGCTTCCAGTTGCACCTCCGGAAGTTATAACGATCGCGACGATCTCGTGTTCGGAGTGCAATAACTGAACTGGTTGTAGGGCGGGCAGAGAGGCCCGCCCTATCCTTCGTAGTGGCAGAGCATTTTCCTGGCGATTTGTATAAACACGCAAAGCAAGTAGACTCTGACCTCATTCAAAAATTGCTTATCGGGTGAAAATGCTCTGCTTGAGTCACGAGAAAGCAGAGCATTCACTCGCCGATAATTTGCTTGTATCGGTTGGAAGTAGCAAATTCAGTCAAGAAGAAATGGTGAATGCTCTGCCACTACAGAACTAACCAGAACAGGGCAGCGAGAATTGCTGCTGTAGGAAGGGTGATTACCCAGGCAAACAGGATTTGCGCGATCGTATTTTTGCTTGCGGTTCCATTCACCATGCCGATGCCAAACAACGCGCCGCAAGAAACATGAGTCGTAGAAAGCGGAAAGCCCATCAAAGAACCTGAAATAACCAGAAGGGCTGTTACAAGATTTGCGGTGTAGGCCTGTCCGGGATTCATTTCAGTCACCTCAAAACTCATTCTTCGTGCGATCCTGTGAGAGTGAATGGCTCCGCCCGCCAGCATGAAAAGTGCAACAAGCAACAAACCGCTCTTCGGGGTGATAGAAGGAACGAGCAGCAATAAAGCCGCGATCTTAGGTGTATCGTTCAGGCCCCGCGCAAATGAAACTGCGCCCGCGCTGAGGATGTGAGCTTGATCCATCAATTTTTGCAGATTCCAACCAAAGAAACGGCCAGGATAAATCAAGCGGCAATCCTTTTCGTCTTCCATTGATATCCTGACGCCGGTCGAACGAATCGTTAGCAGACCAGGTGTGCCAACTAAAACCTCCTGGGTTTCTCCAACGCACAGGCAATACGAGCTTTCAACTTTTGCCATTTCGCGAACCCTGTGAAAAATCGCATAGAGGACTGCTGTAAAAATTAGGGCTGCAGCCGGCCCAATGAGAAGCGGTAGAAAGAATAACTTTCCTAATGCAGCGAATGAGGTAAGTCCTCCGCTTGCAAGGCCGCTTCCTACCAATCCACCCAGGAGGCTGTGCGTTGTGGATATCGGAAAACGAAGGAGGGTTGCCAGCATAACTGTGCAGGCAGCAGCAAGAGCCACAGTGGCAAGGAATGCGGGATTCTGCAAAGTTGTCTGACTCACGATTCCTATTCCGGAAAATATTGCTAATAACTTAGTAGCCAGAATGAAGCTGAGAATCGATCCGACAAAAGTTGTTACAGAAGCCCAGACTAATGCTTTTTTGTAACTGAAAACTTTGCCGCCATAAAGAGTTGCGACCCCTTTGAAGTTATCGTTTGTGCCGTTGGCATAAGAAACAAACAGGGCTGCGAGCGAAAGGAGAAGATTCATCTAGCAACAAGGTGATTTGGTATCTGTACTATTCGTTGTTGGGGCACAGTCAAACAATCCAAAATGCCTGATGGAGGGCGTGACGTCAAAATAGCGGCCGAGTCTGGATTCCTGCAACATTCGCGCGGTATTGCGGCAAACGGGCACAGGTCGATGAGATTCAAATATGTGATGGTTATCCAGCGCGAATCGCGCGCGAAGACCGGGAATGTTTCCTTTGTATGTGGCGATCTGGCCGTAGTCTTCACAACGCCGATCGAGCGGATCTACAAAACGGAAACCGCGAACGGTCATGGAGTAGAATACAATTGGCTCACCAAGAACATCTCTTTGAACTTCCATCCGGCTTACAGTCCGCGGATCTTGAAAACCACAATCCTTCATAACGTCGAACCAATCGTGCTCATATTCAGCGCCACCAAGACATTCAGCGAGCATTTCTGGATTATTTCGAATCGAATCAGGCACTCGGCGGTCGGAAGCAATGTCTGAAACATAAAATTCTCCGCCATCCTTCAACACACGAAAAATCGTCTTGAAAACAAGATCCTTTCGCGGAGACAAATTGATTACACAATCAGAAATAACAATGTCGATAGATTGATCCGGAATCGATCCTGCAACTTCGATAAAGTCTTTCTCAAAATGGACGTTCGTTTCACTGTAACCAAAGCGTTTCATCACGGTCGGAGCATAGCCGTTAGCAATCTCCAGTTGTTCATCCGTCATGTCGATGCCATAAACAAATCCGGATGGTCCGACAAGATAAGACAATATAAAAGCATCCACACCCGCTCCCGATCCTAAATCCAGGACTCGCAATCCCGTCAGATCATCTTCCGGAACCGGACAACCACATCCATAATGACGCGCTTTTACGTCTTCGGGAATCAATTCGAGGATGTCTTTGAAACGTTTTTGACTTTCGTCTATGCAGCAGGCTTTTTGAGATAGATCGGATTTACTTTTTAGATGACGCCCGTAGTACTCACGAAGAATCGAACGGACATAATCCAGATCATGAGTCGCTAGAACCTGCTTCATAGTTGTCCTTACCCCTTTAGATGCGATTTTAAGAGAAAATATTCTACCTTAATTCAGCAAAGTAGCGCAGGCGTCTCGCCTGCGACATTGGCAGACGGGACGTCCGCGCTACTTTGTTTATTCGTAGCGGAGCGTGATGGTGGGTTCGATTCTCATTGCTCTGCGTGCGGGAATGACCGAAGCGAGTATTGCGATAACCGCAAGCAGCGCCGTTACGATCAGAAAACTTATTGAGTCGGTTGGGCTGATTTGAAAGAGAAGGAAAGACAGGAATCGGGTCACGAAGAAAGCTCCAGTTAAACCTGCGGCAGCTCCGATGAGAACAAATGTCATTCCCTGACTGAGGATGAGCTGCAAAATGGATCCGGGTGTAGCGCCCAGCGCAATTCGAACGCCAATCTCTTTTGTTCGTTGCGTTACGGCGTAAGACAGGACGCCATAGATTCCGATAGCGGTAAGAATGAGCGCCAGCATTCCCAGGAATCCGGCAACCGTTGCAAGAGCACGGAGCGGAAATAGTTGAAGCCATCGTAGTGTTAAGAATGGCATTACATCGTAAGGCGCGACGTTCTGATCCACCGCAGCGATTTCCCGAATGATTGTTTGAGCAAGCTTGCTTGGATCACCCGTGGTTCGAATATGTATCGTCATCTGACCGATGAAGACAGTGGCGGGTGTTGTGTAAACGTAAGGCTGTGGATCTTCTCCAATCGAGTAATACTGAATGTCGTTTGCGATTCCAACGATTTCCAGCTCCGGTCCATCCGACAAACGAATGTTTTTACCAACCGGATTCTGTTGAGGCCAGAACATTTTGGCCATGGTTTCATTGATGATCGCTGCGGGCATAGTCTTGCCTTGAATTTCCTGATCTGTAAAGTCCCGTCCTTTTCGTAAAGGGATTCCCATCGTTTGAAAATAGTCAGGGCCAATGCTGTTGGTAGCGATGCTAAAAATGCGTTTTCCGGATGCCGTCTGTTTGCCGGGAATTTCAAAACCCTGGGATTCGCGCGCGCCTCCCAGTGGAGTGACCGTTGCGAATGTGACGGAACGGACCATTGGCAAGGACTTGAGCCTCGCTGTAAGTCGATCAAAAAATTCACGGCCTTGCTCATCGGTAAAGGAATGACGTTGCGTGTCCACCGTTGCGACCAGAACATTTTTTGCATCGAATCCAATATTGAAGGCGTTGGAAGTCAAAAGACTTCTGAGCAAGAGCGCGGCGACTATCAGAAGAACCAGCGAGATTGATGTTTGTGAGGCAACAAACATTCCGAAGAGACGGTAACGCGGGACTCCGCCGGTTTCGCCTTTCAGAGCAGCGTTCATATCTGGTCTGCGCAATTGAAGTGCTGGGGTTAATCCACACAGGATTCCTGTGAGCAAGCTTATGAAGAATACAAACAAAATTACACGTGCATCAAGCGAGAATACAGGCATAAATAATTGCCATTCCGGGGGCAGCAGAAGTTTAAACGCTTCTTTGAACCAGATGGCTGCGAATACACCCGCCACACCGCCAAAAATGGCAAGAAGTACGCTTTCGGTGAGCCACTGGCGAACCAGTCGTGATTGACTGGCGCCTAACGACTTTCGAATTGCTGTTTCGCGTCTTCGGGCAATTACGCGTGGCAGAAGTGCGCCGGCAAGGTTGGCACATACAACGAGCAATACCAATCCGGTCACGATCGTGAGAAACCCGACAGCTTTACGTAGCTCTTCACTCAGGCTTTCCGGAAGAGCGCTCGCTTTGATTACACGGAAAGCCAATCCATCGTTGTATCGTGGCAAATCCTTTTGGATTTGCGGCGCGACTTGATCGAGCTCAGATTGAGCCTTCTCGATATTGATTCCATCCTTCAAGCGCACGGTCAGGCTCAGCCATCCCCACCCGGGACTTTCCAGTGGAATACCACGCGGCCTCACTTGTTCATGCATTGCGATGGAAGTCCACACGTCTGCATCGGCAGTCAAATAGGTACCATGAAAACTTTTTGGCAAAACACCAATGACGCTGAATGGATGTCTGTTCAAATAAATTTTCTGACCTAGAATCGCAGGATCCAGATGAAAATGACTATTCCACAAACGATGGCTGATCAGAGCCACCGGACTAGCCCCTGCCTGATCATCTTCAGGAGAGAGAATCCTCCCGGCCAGTGCCTGGACTTGAAACGTTTGAAAATAGTTTCCGCTGACCAGCTCCGCATTCAGGGTGGTTGAACCTTTTCCCGTTCCAAAACTGATCGCTGTGTGTTGGTGTGCTGCAAGCTCCAGACTCCGCAAGCGATAGCGAAGCTGTCTGTAATTCGGATACGAAACTATTTCAGAACCACCATCTGTTTGTAGTGGGTAGATTCGAACCATCTGATCCGGTGAGGGAACAGGGAGTGGGCGCAAAAAGAGTCCGTTGGTGACGCTAAAAATGGCGGTATTCGAGCCGATTCCTAAAGCAAGGGTCAGGATAGCAACTATGGTGAAACCAGGGTTTGTGCGCAGAACGCGCAACGCATACCGAAAATCTTGAAACAAGATTTCCATGTGTTGAGGCAAGGCAAGGACTGTGCCAATGGATTGTAGACGGGCGAGTCGCCCGCACTACATCCCTCCCGTCCGGTTACGGGATTTTGCTGTCCGCGCGCGAACTATTTTTTGCTTTGAATCCACCGATCGATTTTGCGTTCCAAAACGTCCAGAGGCAAGGCGCCGTCCAGCAGAACCTGGCTATGAAATTCGCGCACGCTGAATTTGTTTCCCAGCGCTTTTTCGGCGCGTTCGCGAAGTTCCCGAATTTTCATTTGTCCGATCTTGTATCCAAGCGCCTGACCTGCATTTGAGATGTATCGCTCAGCTTCACTGACGGCGCGGGCTTCCTTCACCGCAGAATTCTCGTACATATAGTTCAGGACATCCTCGCGAGTCCAATCCTTCGCGTGCAAACCGGTATCCACCACCAGGCGGATGGCGCGCCACAATTCCGCGTTTAGCGATCCGAAGTACTGGTATGGATCCGTGTAAACGCCAAGCTCCTTGCCGAGTGATTCCGCGTAGAGTCCCCAGCCTTCTATGAAAGCGCCATAACCCCCGAAACGCCGGAACCGCGGCAGATTGTCCAGCTCTTGCTGGATTGCAATTTGAAAATGATGACCTGGTGCCGCTTCATGAAGAGAGAGCGCTTCCATTGCCCATTTCGGCCGGGCAGAAAGGTCGTAAGCATTCACATAAAAAACACCGGGGCGTGAGCCATCAGGGGAGGCACTATCGTAGGAGCCACCGGACGCAGACTTCTCACGGAATTCTTCCACAGCGCGAACTTCATAGTCCGCTTTCGGCATCACATCAAAGAGCTTTGGCAAAAGCGGTCGAATTTTTTCTTTCAACTGGCGATAGCCATTGAGAAGATCTTCACGTTTTGTGTAATAAAATCGGGGATCTTCATTCGCAATCTTGAAAAAAGCTTTTAGATCTTCTTCAAAACCGACCTCTTTCATGACTTTGCGCATTTCATCGTGGATTCGTTTTACTTCCGCCAACCCTATCTGGTGAATCTGTTCCGGCGTGAGATCGGTTGTTGTATAACTTTTCACATTGTACGCATACCAGGCGGCTCCTTCCGGCAAAGCATTGAGGCCGACAGTCGGACGTGTTTTCTTCATGTAATCGTCACGAACATAGTCATGCAACTTGCGATATGCAGGAACAATCTTGTTTTGAATCGCATTCTGGTATTCTGTGGTCAGACGCTTGCGATCTTCCTGATTGAAACTTTTCGGAAAATTCCGAATCGGTCCCCAGAAAATGCTTTCTTCCGGATTTTGCACAACGTGTGCTTTCAGCTGCGGCAAGACCTTCTCCATCACGACGGCCGGCTGAACGTAATCCTTACCGGCGCCTTCTTTCATATTGACGATGGCTTGATTCATCCAGACTTCAAAACCATCGATCCGACGAAGAAAGTCTTCGTAGTCTTTAACCGTCTTGAACGGATGCGAACCTTCGCCTGACCCTTGCAGAGCAAAAAAACTCGGAATACTGCCCGATTGATCCACTGGAAGCAGGTGATTCGGAAAACGATAAGCCTCGATTTGTATTTCGCGATCCCTTTTGAAAATCTCGTACGTCAAAAGGTCCTGACCCGTTAACTGAGACGCGTCGAGAGTTTTGATTCTGGCGAGATATTCCTTTTCCAGATTTTCCATTTTCTTTCGATGCTCCGGTCCAATGGAATTTGGAAATTGATCGTTATACCGCTTATCCCCAATGGAAGTCGCCATAAAGGGATCCAATTTCAAAAGTTCTTCAAAGTAATTCTCAACGGTATCCTTAACCTGTTGATTCTCTTCAGCTGCCAGATTAACCGCGATGAAGAGAATGAGTAGTATGCAAAGATGTGCAATCTGCTTCATTTTTATTCCCGCTAATCTTAGTTTGTGTGTTCGGATTTCCCCTCCTTATGAAGGAGGGGATTAAACGGAGGTTGGGAACTACCAAATTATACAAACCCCCTCTTGATCTCCTCCCTTAATAAGGGGCGAGAAAAGGCAAATCAGCATTATGACACCACTTTTATTCCCTTTTATTCTTTTGTTGAAATTTACAGTATAGTAATAAATTTCAATGGATGAAGCTGCCACCAAGAGGGTTGTCATTATCGGCGGGGGGCCAGCCGGGCTGACCGCTGCATATGAGCTTTGCCATCGCGGGATCGAATCGATCGTTTTGGAAAAGGATCCACTCGTTGGCGGTTTGGCGCGCACCGTCAGCTATAAAGGTTATCATTTCGATATCGGCGGGCACCGGTTTTTCACCAAAGTTCGCGCTGTGGAGAAAATGTGGCATGACGTTCTCCAAAGCGATTTTCTCCATCGCGGACGCCTCTCACGGATCTACTACAATCACAAATTTTTCTATTACCCCCTTCGTGCGTGGAATGCGCTTCTAGGCCTCGGTTTTTTCAATAGTTTCTTGATTGTCACAAGTTACATCTGGGCTCGCCTTTTTCCTGATCCAAAGAATGATACTTTCGAACAATGGGTATCCAATCGTTTTGGGAAAAGACTCTATCGAATTTTTTTCCAGACTTATACGGAAAAGGTTTGGGGAATCCCTTGCAGCGAAATACGCGCGGAATGGGCTGCTCAGAGAATCAAAGGACTATCTTTGATAACTGTCTTGAAAAACACGCTCCTGAAGCAACAAAACCAGAAAAAAGGGGACGTAATCAAATCACTTATTGACGCTTTTCACTATCCCAGATTCGGCCCTGGCATGATGTGGCAAAGGGTTGCCGGTATCGTAACTCAAAAGGGTGGCGCGATCAGGCTGAATTCGGACGTGGAGAAACTGATTTGGGATGAAAATGGAATTCAGGCCGTTGAAGTGCGAAGCGATGGGAATCAGGAAATCATTTCCGGAACACATTTCATCAGCACAATGCCGATACGGGAGCTAATCCACAAACTCTCTCCCGAAGCGCCTGAAGAGGTGCGGCAGGCGGCATCCGCATTGAATTACCGTGATTTTGTTACCGTCGCTCTTATAGTGAACAAGAAGGAACTGTTTCCGGACAACTGGATTTACATTCATGATCCACAGGTGAAGGTCGGACGGATTCAAAACTTCAAGAACTGGAGCCCCGAAATGGTTCCGGATCCGGAGAAGACCTGTCTTGGTCTTGAGTATTTTTGCTTTGAGGGCGACGGTTTGTGGAATAAACCAGATGCGGAATTAATCGATCTTGCACGGAAGGAGCTGGAAGTTCTTGGGCTCTGCGCTCAACGGGACGTGGAAGACGGTACGGTTGTGAGGATGCAGAAAGCGTATCCGGTCTATGATTCCACCTATAAGCAAAGTCTGCAGTTGATACAGGATTTTCTGGAAAGGTTGAATAATCTACAGCTGGTGGGGCGTAACGGTATGCACAAGTACAATAATCAAGACCACTCCATGCTGACTGCGATGCTCGCGGTTCGAAACATTGAAGGGGAAACCTACGACCTCTGGGCCGTCAACGCGGATCCTGATTACCACGAAGAAGTGACAGGATCGCAGGCAGAAGATGAGTTTGCAATGCTTGCGTCTAAACAACCGATGGTTCCGGAACGTCTCACGCCGGCTCTGGATCGCGCGGTGATGAAAACACTTGCGAGAATGGATAAACTCGCATTTGCGACCGCTATCGGAACCGTTTGCGGGCTCTGCGTATTCATCGCAACCATCTGGGTCCTTATTGTGGGAAGGGTAAGTGGAGGACCCACGCTCTGGTTACTGAAAGAGTATTTTTACGGGTATACTTTATCGACGAAAGGAGCTTTCGTGGGTTTTGGTTACAGCTTCTTCTGGGGATTTTTCTTCGGGTGGTTAGTTGCGTACTTGCGGAATCTGGTGATTGGTATCTTTTTGTACTATGTGAAGAAGGAAGCCGAAGCATCTTCGTTCAATAATCTTCTGGATTATCTATGACACCGACCGAGCCACGTGAAGAAGAAAGACTAGTTCACGCAATCGTCATACTGAACGCCAAAATTTTTGGATTGATTCTAGGCATAGTCTTTGGCCTCATTATTTTTATCGCTACAAACTGGCTTGTCCTCAAAGGGGGCGACGTCGTTGGTCCGCATCTTCAATTGCTAAGCCAGTTTTTCATAGGTTATAGAGTCTCTTTTCTGGGTAGCATTATCGGTTTCTTCTGGGGTTTTGCCGTCGGCAGCTTGATTGGAACCACCATTGGCTGGATCTATAACCGCATTGTCGAACTCCGTAACTGAGTTTCACCATGGAGGGCGGGCGTCCCTGCCCGCCAAGCCGCGGGCACGGAGGCCCGCGCTCCGAATTTAATAAAATGCGGATTGGCGTGGACGCATGTTGCTGGTCGAACCGGCGCGGATTCGGACGTTTCACAAGAGAGCTATTGACCGCCCTGGCGGAAATCGATGATCGAAACGAATACTGGTTTTTTGTGGATCATCAGACCGCGATCGAAAATCAATTCCCCCAAAACGTCAACCTTGTGACGGTTTCCACGCAGGCAGCTCCAACTCAAGCCGCCTCTTCTTCCGGCCGGCGATCGATTTCTGATCTCTTGAGAATGACTCGTGCTGTCGCAAAACATTCACTCGATCTATTCTTTTTCCCTGCCATTTATTCTTACTTCCCGGTGTGGAATAGGACAAAAATTGTGGTCACAATTCATGACATGACCCCTGCGCGTTTTGCGCACTCAGTGTTTCCAAACAAAAAATTGGAATTCTTTTGGAACCTGAAAGAAAAAATCGCATTACGCCAGTCAGACCGGATCGTCACCGTTTCTCATTATTCCAAGCAACAAATCATGGAACATCGTGGCATTGCAGAATCACGAATCAGCGTTGTTTCGGAAGCTGCAGGCGAAGCTTTTCGGGTTATGCCGGAAGATGAAAAACGGTCAAAAGTTCTGTCCCGGTTCGGATTATCCGGCAACCGCTACCTGCTCTACGTTGGTGGAATCAGTCCGCACAAGAATCTTCAGATGCTCACGAAAGCATTTGGTGAATTGACGCAAACAGCTTCCTTTTCAGATTACAAACTGGTGTTTGCGGGGGATTTCGAAAAGGACTCTTTCTATTCTGATTATGAGGCTCTTAAAAACCTGGTGGAGCAGCTGCAAATCCGGAAAGGAGTCATTTTCACCGGCTATATTGATGATGGTGATCTGGCTCATCTGTATAACTCAGCTACGTTGTTTGTCTTCCCTTCATTGCAAGAGGGATTCGGCCTTCCTGCTGTGGAAGCAATGGCCTGTGGAACCCCGATCGTTGCCAGCAAGGCAGGATCTCTCCCCGAAATCATTGGTGAAGCAGGCGAATTTTTTGATCCTGACGATTCCAATCAAGCGCTTGAGACGATTCGACGCGTGCTTGCCGATGATTCGCTCAGACAACAAATGCGTTCCAGAGGATTGGAACGCGTAAAACACTTTCAATGGGAGAAAACTGCCCGTCAAACTCTTCAGATTTTCGAAAGCATGATGGAACCGCCAAGACGCCAAGACGCCAAGTTTTAAAAAAGATCATATCTTTGATATTCTTGGCGATCTTGGCGCCTTGGCGGTCCAATCATATGCGGTTTTGCATGGTTACCACGTTTTACCCTCCCTACAGTTTTGGCGGGGATGCAATCTACATTTACAGGCTGGTCCAGGAGCTCGCTCGGCGTGGACATAACATCGATGTCATTCATGACGCCGATTCTTTTTACCTGTTGGAAACAGAAGGCTTGAAAGGGGATTACCCGAATCACGATAACGTTACGGTTCACATCCTGAAAAGCAAAGCAGGGTTTTTGTCTCCGCTTCTGACTCAACAGACGAGCGTTCCTTACCTGAAACAGAAAAAGATACGGGAAGTGTTGGAGAAAAACCGTTACGATGTGATTCATTATCACAATATGTCTTTGATTGGACTTAAAGCGCTTCAATATGGTGATGCGGTTAAACTCTACACAACACACGAACACTGGCTGGTTTGTCCCATGCATGTGCTCTGGAAATATGATCGCGAAGTTTGTACATCGCGCAGTTGCATTGGCTGTCAGATTTACGGAAAAAGGCCTCCGCAATGGTGGCGCTACACGGATCTGATGAGAAAGATGTTGAACCATGTCGACATGTTTATCTCACCCAGTCGTTTCACTCTGAAGAAACATCACGAAATGGGATTGGATATTCCTATGGTCCACATTCCTTATTTCCTCGCAACAAAAAGTGGCGAAGATGAAGAATCTGCGTTTCCGCATACGGGTCCGTACTTCCTTTTTGTGGGAAGACTGGAGAAGATCAAAGGACTTCAGAATATAATTCCTTTGTTTCGGGATCATCCCGAATTTGAGCTCCTCATCGCTGGAGAGGGAACTTACACGGATCAACTAAAACAGATGGCGGCCGTATCGGAGAACATACAATTCCTGGGAAAACTCGGTCATTCAAAATTGCGCAATTACTACAAACACGCAAGAGCTGTGATTGTTCCTTCCATTTGTTATGAAGTTTTCGGAATTATCATCATTGAAGCTTTCTCACAGGAAACACCGGTGATCGTGAACAATTTGGGAGCTCTCCCTGAGGTGGTGGATGATAGCGGCGGTGGGATCATTTACAATAGTCAAGACGAACTTCTGGCAGCGATCAGGCGATTGGCCGAAGATGATCCTCTGCGGGAAGAACTTGGCCGAAAGGGTCACGGAGCATACTTGCAATACTGGAATGAGGAAAGTCACATACAGCAATATCTGGGATTGATTGAGCGAGTTCAGCAAAAACGTCTTGCGGGAGCAATGTCATGAAAGCGTTGATCACGGGCGGAGCCGGTTTTATTGGAAGCCACCTTGCTGAAAAGCTAATGGGGATGGGACATAGCGTTGATGTGATCGATGATCTTTCCACGGGCAACATCCGGAACATGTCTGGTTGCCAGGGCAAAGCGGAATTCCGTTTCATTCATGGTTCCGTGATGGATGAAGGGCTGATGCATATGCTGATCGACCGTAATGATATGGTCTATCATCTCGCAGCCGCAGTCGGCGTCAGCCTGATCGTGAAGCAGCCGGTGCGAACGATTGAAACCAACATCAAGGGCACGGAAGTCGTTTTGGAAATTGCAAAAAAATTTCGAAAGCGCGTGCTGCTTGCCAGCTCTTCAGAAGTTTACGGTAAGAGCGAAAAAGTTCCGTTCAGTGAAAATGATGATTGTGTTCTTGGCAGCACAAGTTTTTCACGCTGGAGTTATGCCTGTTCCAAAGCAATTGATGAATTCCTGGGGCTTGCCTATCACCGCCAGTTTGGTTTGCCTGTATTGATTCTGCGTTTCTTCAACACGGTCGGAGAGCGACAGACCGGACAATATGGAATGGTGATACCACGTTTTGTCAAGGCCGCGCTCCGTGGCGAACCGATTCAGGTGTACGGCGATGGCAAACAAACAAGGTGCTTTGCTCACGTAAAGGACGTTGTGAATGGAATGATTGCTCTGACCGAGGATGCCGGCTCGTACGGTCACGTTTACAACATCGGTTCGATCGAAGAAATTTCCATTGAGGACCTGGCCATACGGATCAAGGCATTGACCGGCAGCAACTCCGAAATTCGTTATGTTCCGTACGAAGAAGCATACAGTCACGCATTTGATGATCTCAGAAGAAGAGTCCCTTCGCTGGATAAGATTCAGAAGCGGGTCGGCTATAAACCGGTAAAGACGCTGGATGAAATACTGAAAACCATCATCGAATGGATGCGCGCTGAACCGTATGACGACAAATGATTTGCATTCCAATACTCACTTATCATTCCTTAGATTCCAGCGGTTCGGTGATTTCCACGGCGCCTGAAAAATTCCGACGCCAGATGAAAAATCTTTCCGATGCTTCCTTTGAAGTTATGAAACTTCGCGATGTTGCCGGGCGAATCCGCGAGAATCGTGATCTACCTTCAAAAAGCGTAGCCATCACGTTCGATGATGGATTTCAGAGTGTCTATGATGTCGCCCATCCTGTGCTGAAGGAATATGGATATCCTGCCACCGTTTTTCTGGTCACTTCGTTTTGCGGGAAAAATAACCGCTGGTACGGCCAGCCGGACAACATTCCCAGCTTTGATCTGCTCACATGGGACCAGATTGCGCAGATGAAGGAAGAGCAAATCGAATTCGGAGTGCATACAGCAACACATCCAGACCTTACGCGGCTTCCGGGGTCAAAGATATCGGAAGAAATAGTCGGCGCGCGCAAGACTCTGCAAGACCGGACAGGGCAACAGGAGGTTGCGTTCGCTTACCCTTATGGAAAACAATCGGCTGCCGCAAGAGCCATTGTGGAGTCTCATTTCTATGCAGCCTGTTCTACAAAAATGGAATTTGCAACGCCTCAGTCGGATGTTCATTTTTTGCCGCGCATTGACATGTACTATTTTGCCAACAACGATCTTTTCTCCACAATCGGCACTCCTTCCTTCGATCGATTTGTAGGGTTTCGCAAAACGCTTCGCGGTTTTAAGCGAATGATCACAGGGGGTTTGTAACGCCGGCTTCTAGCCGGCAAAATTGCTTATACTAACGTTTCAATGCCTCTAAGACTTTTACTTTTCGGCGGACTGTTGCTGCACAAATTGATCTGGGAGATCTGGAAAAGAAAATATCCTTCAGCCCAGCAGGTTCAACTCAAACCGCGTAACCCATTGCAAATTGTGCTGAAGTTGATAAAAATCGCGCTGCTGATTTTTTTTCTCGTTCAAACACTGTTTTTGGATGTGCTGCCGATCAAGGATCCTCCCTCTTTTGTGCGGAATCTCGGTTTGATTCTGTTTGTCCTGGGACTCTGTATGTCGATTAGCGCGCGCATTCATTTGGGTCCGAACTGGCGGAATGTTGAGGATCTACAGCTGGCGGAAAAACACTTGCTGGTGACAAATGGAATCTATCGTTTCGTACGGCATCCGATTTATGCGGGTGATTTGCTGCTGGTCATCGGCCTGCAGCTGGCGTTGCAGTCCTGGTTGTTTCTGCTGGGACTATTGATCGCGGTGGTGATCGTCCGCCAGGCAATTGCTGAAGAGAAATTGCTTTTAACGAAATTCCCGGAATACCATGATTACTGTGTGCGAACAAAACGATTTCTCCCCTTTCTTATTTAGACTTCGATGAAACGGCCTCATGTGGTAGTTTTGGGGGCCGGACCGGCAGGTTTAGGCGCAGCGTTTCATCTGGCTCGGAGGGGAGTGACCGACGTAACTGTCCTTGAACAGAACCCGCACGCCGGAGGCAATGCAGGAAGCTTTGAGATTGAGGGCATCCGCGTCGATTTTGGCAGTCATCGTCTGCATCCGGCCTGCGATCCGGAAGTGCTGAAGGACATACGAAGTCTGTTGGGCAACGATTTACTCGAACGGCCCCGTCACGGCCGGATTCGCATGCAAGGGCGGTGGATCCACTTCCCGTTGCGTTTGATCGATCTGGCTCTTCGTCTTCCTCCCAGTTTCGTTGCAGGAGTGATTACGGATCGGATCGGCAAATTTTTCCGGAAGAGTACAAGGAAGCAGGACTCTTTTGCGAGTGTTCTGGAAGCCGGCCTTGGAAGCACGATCTGTCGCGATTTTTATTTTCCCTACGCGCGAAAATTGTGGGGTGTGCCTCCGGAAGAACTGGCTGCAGTTCAGGCTCATCGAAGAATCTCCGCAAGCTCTCTGACGAAAATTTTGTGGAAAATCCTTTCCACCATGCCGGGACTTCGTTCACCCGGAGATGGTTACTTTTTTTATCCGCGCCTGGGCTACGGACAAATCTCCGATGCGTTCAAAGATGCTGCGCTAAAAGAAGGCGCCCAAATCCATTTTCAAGCGCGTGTCGAGCAGGTGGAGCTATCAGAGAACAGAATGACGGGTGTGCGCTATCAAAAAGACGGCACTTCACATGAACTGAAAGCCGGCAATGTTTTCTCCACAATTCCTGTGAATGTGCTTGCCCGAAGCGCTTCGCCTGGTCCACCGCAATCCGTGTTGGATGCGGCGACAAAAATTCGCTTCCGCGGAATGATTCTGGTGTATCTCGTTTTGGATGAGGATCGCTTTACAGAATACGATGCTCACTATTTTCCGGAACCGGAGATTACCATCTCGCGTCTTTCCGAGCCCAAGATTTTTTCCAATGGAACAGGAACGGCGGGAATCACCGTTTTGTGCGGTGAGATTCCGTGTGACGTGAATGGCCCTATCTGGAAGCAAGCGGATGAGGAACTCGGGCAGGTTGCGCTGGAGTCGTTGCGGCGCGCTGAAATTCCGATTACGGCGAACGTCCGAAAGATTCTAGTTCGCCGGTTGCCCAACGCTTATCCCGTTTATTACCAGGGTTATGAAAAATATTTTGAAGGGTTGGATCGGTGGTGCAATCAGGTAGAAGGTCTTGTGAGCTTTGGCCGTCAGGGACTTTTTGTGCATGACAATACACACCATGCTTTATTCATGGGTTACGCGGCGTCAAAATGTCTTTCAGACGATGGACAATTCGATCGCAAACGCTGGGAACAATACCGCAAGATGTTTGAATCCCACGTGGTGGAAGATTGAAAACAAAGTAGCGCGGACGTCTCGTCCGCGGGCATATGGAGCGCAGGCTTCCAGCCTGCATTACGGGCCGCGGGCATCCTGCCCGCAATCTTAGAGCTATGGAATACCGCTTTCTTGATGACTTCGACCTGATTGATTTACATCCTATCTTCCTCCGCGCTTTTTCCGATTATTTCGTTCCGATGAATCTTACGCGGGATCAGTTTTCCGAACTTTTAACGCGAAGAGGAGGACAAAAGGAATTATCCGTTGCGGCATTTCAGGAGGACGAGCCGGTTGGATTCACAATCAATGCGTTCGATCACTATCAAGGGATTCCTACCATCTATGATGTAGCAACCGGAATTGTTCCTGAAGCGAGACGAAAAGGAATCGCTCAAGGAATATTCGAATTCAGCTTATCCAGACTGAAAGGAACGGGAGCCACTCGATACGTGCTTGAAGTATTCGCGAAAAACTCCGCGGCGTTCACTTTATATAAAAAGACAGGTTTTTCCGTTGAGCGAGATCTCGAGATTTTCTCCGGTCCAAAAGAAGCGCAGTCCCGCCAGTCTTCTTTCACCATAAAAACGATCGAGCCGATGTGGGAACTCTTTGAACGATTCTGGGACTGGCATCCCTCCTGGCAAAATTCAATATCATCGATACAGCGAAGCAAAATGCCAAAAATTTTGCTTGGCATCTTTAGTGGATCCCAGCTCATTGGTTACGGCATCGTATTTCCTGACACTGGTGACATACCGCAATTTGCCATTCAACATGATCACAGAAAACAGGGCGCAGGCGCAGCACTGCTGGCCGCTCTTCAAACACACGTTCAACCGGGAAGATCCGCGCGCATTGGAAATGTGGATGGATCGGCTACCGGAACCATCACCTTTTTGCGGCGAATCGGTTTTGAATGGTCTTCCGCGCAATACGAAATGCAGATGAATTTTAGTGAAACCTTAGACACCAGTTGAACACCGATTCATTTTCCTGCCGCAAACTATGCGGCTTCAAAACGGAAGCGGTCACCGGATTTGGCCAGCTCGGTAAGGATCTCGGAAACATCCTGAAGATCCTGGAATAGGGCATCCACCAGTTCGTTGTGCGGCCCTCGCATTCGGAATTCTATCCTGGAGGAGGAATCTTTTACCGATGCTTTCAGTCCCTCAATTGACTTCAATCCTTCTTCAGCACTGTGCCATTCCAGCTGATCGCGCAATCGTTTCTTCAATTTTTCAGCTTTTTCTCCTTCCACCATATCAATTGCTGAACGAAGTAAGTCAGGTTCCATATAAGTGAAAGAATCGATGGTAGGGATATTCAGATTCCTGGCCAGTTCCTCAAGACTCGAAATTGCATGGGGGATAATGTTTCCGTATTCCCGGTCAGGAAAAAAGACCGGCCCCTTTTTCTCCGATCTAACCATCAATGCGGTCGACATTGCACCACTCCTTAGCGTCGCTCTTGCGCTATTTTACCAAACTATAAATGGAGTTCATCGCGTGTATGTCCCGAACGGCGCCAGGTAAAATAGAGAACACAGGCGGTTACCAGAAAGACTGGCAAGGGAGAGGCGCCGAACGGTAGTAATTCTTTCAGAGCTTGCATGCGGCTCAGGGTTGTGAAAACAGGCAACTCCAAGCCGTCACTAAGAATCTGCTTCACAGGTTCCAGAATTCCTGAGCCTCGTTCCACGTCGCGGTACATCGCGAGACACCAGGATTGAAACAGAGCCACCAGTGACACCAGCAATGCAAGTGCGCGAGGCAAGGCCATGAGTACCATCACAGCCGGTATAAACAAGAAAGGGACGATCGCCACCAGATACCGGATTCCGGTATTGAATTGCAAGTTGGTGTAATTGACTCCACTAAAAAAAATCCAAAGACCGAGAAAGAAGAGGAAAAAGAACGTTTTTTCCAATCGCGGGAAATTGTAACGCCGGATCAAGAAGGAAAAGGGAGCCAACAATAAAAGGGGACAGCTCAAAAACAAACCGTAACGGTAATCAAACAACAGGGACCACATCAAATGTGGTCTCGGACCCACAAACCCGCGAAACCCTGTTTCCACCCATGGGTTGATCACCGGCATGTGGTATTGCGGTGGATAAAACGGATGCCCAAAACTCCTCCATTGATAGAACCACAGTAAGAGAATCGGAAGAAACGCGCTCGCAATAAATAGCAAGCTATTCCCCAAACGATTTTCTTTGTTCTTAAACCATCCGTACACGAAGAGTAAAGTAAGTAAGATGACGCCGCTGTAATCCAGCAATACGGCGAGTCCGCCTGCGAGTCCGGCCAAAGTAAAGCGCCATTCCACTTTCCAATTCGTTCGCGTGGCTGGATTCCACAAAAGCGTGAAACCGGCAAAAACGATGTGTGCCGTCATTAAGTTTTGATTCAGCGTTCCGGTGCGAAAAAAAATGGGAGTAGCAAATCCATAAAGAATGGATAGCCAGAAAGCGATTCGGTTGGAATCAAAAATGCGGCGCAAAACGTAAAACATCATCACAACACCGGCAGCCGATAAAGGCGCCATGCAGAAAACTTGCATAACCAATGCGGCGAGTCCCAGCTTGATGTCCAGTCCGCGCTGCCACGCTTGCGCATAAAACTTGCGCGCCATCGGCCACGGGGAATCATAATGAGGCGGACTCACCGATCCGGACGCGCTCCGGCTGTTCCGTACGCGATCGACAAGAGGATCGATCCAGAACCGGTTCAAGAAATAGGGCAGCGATGCGATCATCGAAGCGCCTGGATTGTTATTGATGTGCCATCCGTATCCTTTCTTCTCAAAAAGATCCGGATGTAAACCGGCGTACTCATCCACTCGAAACGAGCAATGATCTCCTAGCGAGGCAGCAAGATAAATTTCGCGAACGATGTTTGTCGCAAAATGCAAAGCGTAAAGGATCCAGCAGGTGAAGAACAAACGAACGGCAATTCCGCGCGTTGAAAAGCGCCATGCTGACGGCTGAGAAGCCATAGTTTTCCAGCTTAGAATAGGGCAAAATAGCGGCATGAACAACGACCATCGCGATGCATTATTCAACATGCTGTTTCTCTTCACTCTTGGTGTCGCGACTTTTTTACGCATGTACCGTTTAAACGAAGGTCTGTGGTTTGATGAAGTGCTCACAGCCGTTCGTTACGTAAGGCTTCCGTTCAACGAACTGATATTTGCATTTGATTCTGAGAATCAGCATTTCTTTTATTCCATCCTTGCTCATTTATCTATAGTGCTGTTTGGTGAAAGTGAATGGGCCCTCCGTTTGCCGGCAGTCATCTTCGGCGTAGGCGCCCTCTGGCTCGTTTCCCGGTTTGGATGTGAGGTTACTAACCGGTTAGAAGCCCTTCTCACGGTGGGCCTGTTGTGTGTTTCGTATTTCCACATCTGGTTCAGTCAGAATGCAAGAGGCTATACGGGCCTTCAATTCTGGACCATGGCAAGCGCGCTGCTTCTCTTGCGCTGTCTGGCGTCCAATGACCGCAAGAAATGGATGCTTTACGGAGTAACGCTCGCTTTAGGAATGTACACACAGCTGACGATGTTATTTGTTCCTGCAGGTCACTTTGTTATTTATTTGTGGAAGGTCCGGCGCGAGATAAAAGTACGGCCATGGGACGGACTTCTGTATGGATTTTGTCTTGGTGGCCTGCTCACGCTCCTTTTGTACTCACCTGTTCTCGGGAAAATGTTTCTGACAATGGGCGAAGAAAGTACGGTGGCCATGTGGAAGCAGCCCCTGTGGACCCTACTTGAGATCGTTCGAGGAATGAAATTGCATTTTGCTGGAGGCATCGTCGCTCTGGTCGCTTTGCTCATCTTCGGAGCAGGCCTCTTCAGCTATAGCCGCACAAAGCCAATCGTCGTTCAATTGTTGATCCTGCCCGTTTTGATCGGGTCAGTGATTACTCTGGCTCTCGGACATCCCCTGTGGCCCCGTTTCTTCTTTTTTAATTTTGGTCTGGCAATGCTTGTTCTGGTTCGGGGAACCATGTCCCTTGGAGCTCTTTTGGTTCCGGAGAAGTACGGCCGGTTTCCAGGCACAGCCATCTGCATCCTGTTGATTTTGCTTTCCGCGCTTGCATTGCCTCGAGCATATGGCCCGAAACAGGATTTTCTCGGAGCCAGGATTTTTGTGGAAAAGAACAAATCGCCCCGCGACGTGATCGCGACAGCCGGGAGAATTAGGCTGGTCTATCACGGGTACCATCGCCTTCCATACGAGAAAGTAGAAACACCGGAATCCCTGCGCGCTTTGCAATCTGATGGTTCACAGTTGTGGGTGCTGTACATATTTCCGGAAGATGCAAGAACTCTGTATCCGGAAATGATGAAAGCGCTGGAAAAGGATTTCGATCTGATCAAGACCTTCGATGGTTCGCTGAACGGCGGAACGGTTTATGTGCGACGAAACCGCCAAGACGCCAAGGCGCCAAGATAGAGAGGATTTTTTTTCTTGACTTTATTTTAGTTTATACTAAAATATAGCACATGGAAGTATTTCAAGCATTGCAAACGCCGAGAAGGCGGGAGATTTTGCGATTGGTTTGGGACGAAGAGCTCTCTGCCGGTGAGATCTGCCGGCGTCAGCGTGATGTCACGTTCGGAGCTGTTTCCCAGCATCTTCGCATTCTGGAGGAGGCTGGCCTCGTGTCAAAGCGTGAAGAAGGAACGTTCCGTTTTTACCTCGCAAGAAAGGAGGAGCTGGGAGCTCTCCGCAAATACCTGGAGCAAATGTGGGACGACGCTTTGTATCGCTTGAAGATTCGCGCCGAGCTGGAAAGTGCCCGGCGTGGGCCACGACAAAAGAAAAGGAGTAAATCATCATGACCACCGGTCTGACACACAATCTGGAAAGGAAGATTCTGATTTGCGCAAAGCGGTCAACGGTATTTCGATATTTCACCGATTCGAAACGTTTCGCCGATTGGTGGGGCGAGGGATCCACTATAGAAGGGCGGCCGGGAGGGTCAATGAAAATCCGCTTTCCCAATGGAATCCAGGCTTCAGGGAAAATCCTGGAGATCGAGCCACCCGAAAGAATTGTGTTTTCTTATGGTTTTGATTCGGGCAAACCGATTCCACCGGAAGGCTCGCTGGTCACGATCACATTACAAGAACTTTCGGACGGCACACAGGTTACGCTGCGGCACGAGTTGTCTGATGCGGCTGTGCGTGATGAGTTCATCCAAGGATGGCGTTATCAGCTCGCTCTCTTTGCAAACGTTGCTTCCTGCGACCAGCATTCCGATATCCAGAACAAAGTGGATGCTTATTTCGAGTTGTGGAATTCGAAAGATCCGGAGGCACGAAGGCAGAAGATGGAGACGCTCCTGGAAGGAAATATGAGTTTTCAGGATAAGTACAGCTGCACATCCGGACTTGAGGATTTGAATGGGCATCTTTCCGCGATCCATCATTTCATGCCAGGCTTGACGATTGTTAGAGATGGCGACGTCCACGAATGTCAGGGCGCTGTGCTTGCGCATTGGAAAGTATTGAAAACGGATGGAACAGAAATGAGCAAAGGCACGAACATTTTTCTACTCTCGCCGGCAGGAAGAATCCGTTGGGTCACAGGCTTCTGGGGATAGTTTGTAGTTTGCGAGTCGTCCGCACCACATCGGGAATGCTGTATGATAAAAAAGCGCTCCTGCTGCTATGTTGCTCATACCTTATGGTCATGAAGATCAAGTTGTCAGACGACGATCCTGGATCACTTACTTTTTGATCGGACTCAATGTTCTGATTTTTGTTACCCTCTCATCCTCTGCGCCCGATGAAGTTGAAATAGACAAAGCTGCACAGGATATGCTTCGCTACTACCGGGACCACCCTTACCTGGAGCTACCGCAGAATCTGCTGAAACTTTTCGATCAGGAATCACTTAAAGAAGTCGGGGAGAAAGACATCTCGGGTCTGACGGACCAGCAAATCGCAGAGGAGCAGGCGGTTCTGGATAAAAAAGCTGAAAACGTTTGGAAGATGATCGAGGAATCCCCTGATTTTCAATACGGTCATCGTCCGGTTAAGCCCCACTGGTGGAGTTTTATCACCAGCATGTTTTTGCACGGTAACTGGGAGCATCTCCTTGGAAACATGCTTTTCCTCTACATCGCCGGTTGCACGATTGAGGATCTTTGGGGAAAACCTCTTTATCTCACCTTTTATCTGAGCGGTGGAATTCTGGCTGCGTGGACGCATGATTTGAAATTCCCGGAAAGCGAAGTCCCTTTAATCGGCGCATCCGGAGCAATTGCCGCGATCATGGGCGCGTTTCTTGTGCGGCTGTATAACACTCGTATCAAGTTTTTCTATTTGATTGGAATTTGGATTCGCGGCACTTTTCTTGCTCCCGCATGGATTGCTCTTCCTTTGTGGTTACTCATCCAGTTCTGGTCCGCCGCGACTCTTGGAGAAAGCGCCGGTGTGGCTTTCTGGGCTCATATCGGCGGTTTCCTTTTCGGAGCGGTATTCGGAATTGCGATGAATGTGCTCCGGTTCGAAGAAAAATTCATTGACCCATACATTGAGAAGAAGATTGGAATTGTTCAGGATTCCCGTTTCCTTCGCGCGATGGAATTATCGCAAAAATCAAATTATGTGCAGGCAAAAGAACTTTTGCATCAGGTAATCCAATCGGAGCCGGATCATGTCGAAGCATATATGGAATTAAAGAGGATTGCGCTCCTTAATGGAAATGAAGAAGCGGACCGCCAATATACGGCAAATTTATTGGAAGCATTAATACGCAAAAGGGACGTTAATTTGATATGGGATATTTACAGCGAATACGGACGAGGCACTATAAGATCAAAAGCGCTTCCGCCAAAAACGTTACTCGGATTGGCCGCTTTTTATGAACATTTACCGGATTATAGAACCAGTCTTGAAATATATGAAAAGTTGATCGGGATTTACCCCGATGATCCTTTGACGATCCAGGCCTTAATCAAAGCAGGTCATCTTTGCATGGATAAGTTGGATCTCAAGCAAAGAGGCATCGAGTTTTTGTCAAAGGCGTATTCGCATCCAAAGGTGGATTCGCAATGGCATGCCATATTGAAATCTGATCTGCAACGATATCGCATCTTCATTACGCCTAAGACCCCGGAGTTGGATGAATCAATATTCGATCCGCACACTATCGAAACTCCGAAGGACGCCGACTTTGTGCTTCTGCCGGATCCCGGTTTCAATCAAAATAGCACAACCGTTTCCTGTTGGATTGAAAGATGCACAGTGGAAGGGATGCAATTACGAAATGAGAAACAGGAACACGGACTCCTCCCGTGGAAACAGATTCGTTATATTTCTGTTGGACGGATCAAGAATCCATCTCCCACTGCGCCAAAGGCTGAAAAAGATTACCTTGTCCTGGATCTTGTTGTGCCTGATCCAACCAACAGGGGCAAGTATATTCATTACCGGACATTCAGTTACCGTTTTGATTTCAAAAAGATGTTTCCTGGCGCGCCGCTAACTTCCGGCGAATCTTACAAGAAGATGATTGAAAACATTCTCGCCAGCAGCAATGCCACGCCGATGCCGGATGAGAGCAAATGTCTCTCCGGTTTTGCCACTTATAGACGGTTAAAGGAATATGAAAACGAACTCAAGCAACAGCTCGGGCTGTAAAGTTTACGCCATTCTCTTTATGTTGCTCTTTGGTTTCCTTCAGGTTTGCCACGCCGACTTTCTCGTACATTTGAAGGATGGGACGTCAAAAAGAGTTAGTAAGATGGAGTTCCGCGGTGAGAAAACCTACTTGTTTCTTTCTACCGGGATAACCACCACCGTGCGGACCGACGCAATTGATTATCGCAATATGGGCTTGAAGCGTCCGGATTTTCCGTATGGTTTCTCCACCGATGGCATAACGGTCCACAAGATCGAGCAAGTCGAGGTAAAGACTGGTCCCTCACAGGAGGAGCTAAAAGCTCAATGGGATTCTGCTGCCCAAACGGCCGTTGCTGTTCGACCGGCCGGCTCGGTCGGAAAAGGTCAAACGGTCCATATTGTTCAGAAAGGTCCCTTTTCCACGACCGTCATTGTTCGTGACAAAAGGACAAATAGTTATAGAAGAATCGTGCTGAGCGACGAAATGTTTCAGGAAAATTTTGAGCTGACAACGCAGAAGGTAGCCGCCAGAACTAAAATAAAGAAACCCGAGCCGACCGAGGAACCGAAAGAGCCCGAACCGGTTCAGGTAGTCAGCCTACCTGCAAAAAAGATCGCACCAGTCGAAAAGCGATCACCTGCGTCTCCCTGGATTCCACTCGGAATGAGTTTCGGGCTCCTCGCACTTGGCTTCGCTTCGACAATATTCTTATCTAAACAAGGTCGTAGTGGCAGAGCATTTTCCATCCCGCGTGTATACAAACGTTAACTAACTAAAGGTTCTCCCTCAACTCTAAATTGTATTTGCATGAAAATGGTCTGCTAGCCTCCCGGACGAAGTAGAGCATTTGTTGGCAGGACGTATGCTCGTGCTATGACAGGCAGCGTGAGAGAACAATCTCATTCGAAGACAATGGCAAATGCTCTGCCACTACTTTTCTATTTTTCCTTAAGTTGTTTTTCGATTGCCCCGCGATCAATTTCGCTCTTTTTGTTTTCTGTTGCTTCGATTTTTACCGTAGGGGCTTCTTTTTTCACAAGTTCCGCTTTTTCATTTGCAATCTTTTCGGCCATGATTTCGGGAAATTTGTCCGGTTTAATCCAGCCCTGTTCGATTGCATGTCTTGCAGCTGCAAGAGTGTCATCCGTCAGGATCAACGTGCTTCCCGCGTCAATTACTTTTTTGGCGAGCTCCCGAATTGCCGCCGGCCTTTTTAGATTGCGACTTACGTTTCGTATGTAGATTGCGAGAATCCGTTTCGGGTACATCGACAGGACCTCATGATAGATCTCAGGGTCCTTTTGTCCGCTGTCGCCAATCAAAAGGAAAGGAAGACCCGGCAAGAGATCCAGAATATGCCGGATTGATTGCAATTTATGCTCGCGATGTTTGTGAGGAAGACCGCTGCGGTAAGTTCCCCAATCCCGAAGCAGTAAAGGTCCAATGGGAATATTCTGCAAGTTAAAAAATTCCATCAACAGATCATATAGATTCCAGGGGCTGCTTGATACATAAAAAAGCGGATTGGTCGGTTTGCCATCTTCTTCGTGCAAGGCCTGGTAAAATGCTGCGACGCCTTTGAATGGCATCCGGGTCCTGGCATTTCCCAGCGCCACGTTTTTTACCATGCGAAGAAAATTGGTGGCATCCGATTGCAACACGGTGTCATCCATATCACTGATAACTCCAAATCTCGCACCTTTAGGAGCTACCATGACAAGTCCCGTTTCACGAATCGGTTCTTGAGCGGGATGGAACGGACTTAACAGCTGCAAATCCACCGGATGCCAGAGATTCTCATCCGGTAAGGGCTCTGGTGTTTGCAAAGTGACCGTAAAGTACCCTTCTTCATTTGCCGTTACTTCTTCGGAAACCTGATTCATCGACGCGATTAATCGCGCGCCGGGAATCTCATCGCTTTCAAATCTTTTCCAAACATTTCGAAGATTTTTCCATGCCGAATCGTGTTCCGTGGAAAGACCCACGTTTTTGTTTTCCAGGACCCGGCCTTTGAGAAAGATTTTGAATGAGCTCCCGTAACCCCTGTACGGAACAATCTGCGGATTTTTGATGCGAGACATGATTTTGCCGTTCTACGTTAGCGAAGTAGCGCGGACGTCCCGTCTGCGTATGCCTCAGGCGAGACGCCCGAGCTACTTTGATTACGAATTGTATCCCCGACACAGGGTTCCGTATACTATTTAGGATAGGATCTCATGCCAAAGAAGAAACACAAAAAGACGGCTGCGGAGAGAAAATCAAAGTTGCTTCTGACGATTGTGATCAGCGGGGTGATTATCCTAAGCGTGATTCTTTTTTTGCTCAATTACGTCTACGGACCTCCGGTAAATAAATGAAGCTTCCTGTTCAGCCTCCCATTCAGCCAATGCTCGCTGTTCTTTCACGCCAACTTCCGGAAGAAAACGGATGGATATTTGAGCCCAAGTGGGATGGGTTTCGTGCGCTGGTTTTCTGGGATGGCGATGAGCTTATGATCCAAAGCCGCGACCTGAAACCATTGGGCCGGTATTTTCCGGAGCTTGAGGAGCACCTGAAGAGAATTATTCCTAAAAAAATCGTCCTGGACGGTGAAGTTGTAATTGCGAGCTCAAAAGGTCTTGATTTTGATGCTCTGCAAATGAGAATTCATCCGGCCGCATCGCGCATCGCCAAGCTCGCAAAAGAAATTCCTGCGTCTTTTGTTGCTTTTGATCTGCTGGCGCATCTTGGTACGAATTACATGAACCTTCCTTTCGAGAAACGGCGGAAAAAACTGGAACTGATCGCTTCGAGATTCAGACCACCGGTTTATTTGACTCCCGCTACAACGGACATCGCCACGGCAAAAGATTGGTTTGTTCGTTTTGAAGGAGCCGGGCTGGATGGTGTGATCGCCAAAGAGGCGAATGAGATTTACATTCCCGGCAAGCGCGTGATGATGAAAATAAAACATCAGCGCACGATCGATTGTGTTGTCGGTGGTTTTCGCTGGTACAAAGATCAAAAAGGGAAGGCGATCGGCTCATTGTTGCTGGGATTGTATCGTGGGAAAACGTTGCATTATGTGGGGCATGCTTCGAATTTTCAAAAAGAGGAACGCCAGAAACTCGTAAAATTCTTGAAACCATACCGGGACAAAACGGGTGCTGACGGATTTGGAGCAGGCCGAGCGCCCGGCGGAATCAGCAGATGGTCGCAGGCCGACGCCGCTACGAACTGGGTGCGTTTGCGTCCGGAGCTTGTCTGTGAAGTCGCGTTTGATCATTTGCAGGGGGAACGCTTTCGCCACGCTGCCTCATTCTTGCGTTGGCGTCACGACAAACCGCGCAAAGAATGCACGTTCGATCAAATCGAGACGGCCGTTCCTTTCGAACTCCAACAAATCTTTAAATGGGGCACCTAAATTCACCGCAGAGCACGCCGAGAGCGCAGTGATAAGAAATGAAAATTCTCTTTTTACCTCTGCGCCCTCAGCGATCTCTGCGGTAAAAATTTATGCACTATAATGGAAGGAACTTCCAATGGCTGAGCCGCAAAAAGACTCTTTGATCGGTTCCAGGATCCGGGAATACGAAATCCTCGAACTCTTAGGAAAAGGCGGAATGGGCGCCGTCTACAGGGCACGCCACGCATTTCTGGACGAAGAGCGAGCGATCAAGGTGATTCACGCCCGGCTAGCCGGCGGCAGCAGTTTTATCGATCGTTTCATCCGTGAAGCAAAGATTCTCACCAAACTTCGTCACGCGAATCTCGTGCAGCTTTACGAATTTGGAACTCTCGAAACCGATTCTTTTTTTATGGTGATGGAATTGATCAGGGGAGAGAGTGTATGGCACAGGATCCGCAGAGTCGGACGAATTCCGATTTCGGACGCGATCAGGATCATGCGGCAAGCGGCATCCGGACTACAGTGTGCTCACCAAAATGGAATCATCCACCGGGATATTTCTCCGGATAATCTCATTCTCTTAAATGACCGGGAACCGGAAGTCACAAAGGTAATTGACTTTGGAATAGCGAAACCTCTGTTGGAGACTTCCTTGCAATTAACGGCGGTCAATCTGTTCATCGGAAAACCGGAATACTGCAGTCCGGAACAGTGCACACTTTCCGGAGAAAGACAGACGTTGGACGGTCGATCGGACATATATTCGCTCGCCGTAACTTTTTATCAAATGTTAACCGGGAATCTGCCCTTTTACTCGAAGAGTCCTCAAGGTTATTTCATGAAACATGCGCATGAAATGCCGAGTCCGCCTTCCTTTTATTTTCCCGCGGGAACCTTTCCGGAATCGTTAGACCGTCTAATTTTAAAAGCTCTGGCAAAACGTCGCGAAGAACGTCATCAGACGATCGACGAATTTCTGGCGGAGTTGGAGTTGTCTACGACTCAACCGGTTCCGCTTGTACCCCTTCTTTCCGAACCGGAAACGGGCGAAGTCTTTGCGGGACGCTACTTAATTGAAGGCAAACTCGGTCACGGCGAAATGGGAATGGTCTTCAAAGCGCTGGATAAGATTTTGGAAATCCCAGTTGCTTTAAAAACCGTTTCACTCGACATCGCCGAAGACGAAAAAACACTGGCCAGATTCAAAAGGGAAGTTATCCTTGCGCGCAAAGTAACTCATCCCAATGTGTGCCGGGTTTACGACATCGGCGAGCAAAACGGTGTCCATTACGTGTCCATGGAGTTTGTAGAAGGAAGGACACTTGCAGATTACATGCGTACGCAAGGACGGCTTCCGGCGGAAACATCGATCCCGATTCTAGAGCAAGTATTGCATGCGATCCGGGAAACGCACCGCGCCGGCATTATTCACCGGGATTTGAAACCGCAAAACATCATGATCGATGTGCGGTCGCGCCTGAAAATAATGGATTTCGGCATCTCTTTATCGGCTGATTATTCCAGGATTACGCAGACCGGGTCGCTTCTTGGATCTCCGCATTACATGGCTCCGGAAGTGTTTGAAGAAAAAGCGGTCGATGCGCGCGCCGATTTGTATTCCATAGGCGTTCTCATGTACAGCTTGTTAACCGGACGTCTTCCTTTCGATGGTCCGACTCCTGTAGCCGTCATTTATGCTCATTTAAAAGCGGATCCTCCCAGACCTTCTGAGATCGTTCCGGCTTTTTCTGCTGATCTCGAACGGATCATCATGAAGGCTTTGCAAAAAGAGCCCGAGAACCGCTACCAGAGCGCCGAGGAAATACTGAACGATCTCGCTTCATTTGGTCAGCCTGTCTCTGATCCGCAGTTGCAGGCAAGTGAGCAATTGACTCACAAGTTGATTGCGGAGCATAAATTCGCTCAAGCGATCAAGGTCCTTCAATCCTTGTTGAAAGATCAACCGGACAACCCGCGCTGGAAAAAACTGTTAAAAAACGCGCTTTCCGAAAAGACAAAGCGGGACATTCGCCACACCAGACTCTTTATCCGCAAAGGGAATTTTGCGCAGGCGCAGTTCGTCCTGGAACGAATCGGTAATATTCAACTGGAAGGTACCGGCGTTCTCAATCAGCTCAAAAAACTGCAGGACCAGTTGATCGCGGGGAAAAAACAAGCGGTCGGATCTTACTTGCAGGAAGCCGAAGACCGGCTGGAGCGGAAGGATTACCTGGCGGCCATGGCCAGCTTGGAGTCCGCGTGGCATTTGCAACCAAATGACCCGGACATCATCAGCATGCAGCAACGGATTCAGCTTGCCCGCGAAGACGAATTTACAGAGAAGTACAACAGGAAAATGGATGAGGCCCGGTCGCTGTTTGCGCAGGGAGACGAGGAGCAGGCTTTTGGAATTGCCCAGGAAATTCTGGAAGAAAATTCTTCGCATCGAGCCGCTAAAGAGTTGCGCGATCAGATTCTGGAAAGCAGGTGGGAGAAAGTTCAAGATCAGATCAAACAGGGGCTGGAGTTAGCCGTGCAGCCGCTTTCTTTTTGTGATTTTGAGGTCGCCTCGAAGCTGCTGACAAAACTGCATGCAAATTTGGGAATCGATACTTGCCGGAAGGAAATCGATCGGATCCGAAAAGCAGTCGTATCCCTGGAGTCTGCCTTTCAGGCGGAACAATATGATCAGGTCCCTCGAATCTTGAATAAGTTGTTGACAAAAGATCCATTCGGCTGGTTGGAGCCGCATCAATCGGTATTCGGTGAAATTGAAACGTCAGCGGCCGAAAAACTATTTGAGCGGGACAAATTGCTTACGGAGGCCTTTTCGGAAACCAGAAATTTGCTGGATTCGGGCCATTATGTTGATGCCCTGAACAGGATCGACACACTTCGCAGTCAAATCTCTTTGCCGGAAGCGGACGAACTTCGGTTAGAAATTTTGAGCGCATATCGCGGAGCGAGGTTGCAGGAGGCGCAAGAGTTCGCTTCCGGGCTTGAATGGGAACGTGCCATGGAATGCTGGAACGAAATCTTGCAACTATTTCCGGATTCGGAGGAAATACAGCAAGCGCTAAGCGACGCGGAGAACCATTTAAGAGAAGAGTTCTACATTCAAGAAGAGCTGCTCCGGCAATTGAAGGAGTGTTACTCGCTCGTGTTGAAAGAACATTGGCAGGAAGCGCAGAACAAGGTGGAAAAATTGTTGAAGTCGATTCAACCGGGGTATCGCCTGATCGAATGGGAGAGACAGATTGAAACTCTTGAAGCTGAAATCCTTCTTCACACGCGCGAACAACAAAAACATCTTGAAGACGTATCGGAAGAATTAAGAAAAATCAAGGGATTATATAAGCAGGGTGCATATGCCGAAGCCCTGGAAAGGATTTCTCCCCTTCTGGAAAAAGATGTTGTTGAACAGGAAGCCCTGGAACTAAAAAGTTCCATTGAAGAAGCGATCAACGCGCAGCACACTGCCCAGCGCCTCCAGTCCGCGCTTCAAAAAGGAAAAGAATACTATGACAGGCACAGATGGCAGAAAGCCATCGAATGCTGGAAAAAAGCAAGCTCGCTGTCGGATGAACCTTATCTGAAAGAATGGATTGAGCAAGCTCAGCAGCGTCTGAAAAAAGAGCGACAAATCCGCCTATCCATTATTGCTATGCTGGCCGAGGCGGAAGAGCTAATTTTCTATGGCAACTTCGAGGAAGCGCACCGAAAACTGGATAAGTCCAGGAAAGCGCTGGCAGAATTTTCTTTCGACGATCTGGCCGAACAGGTTCGTTATGTTTCTAATAAGTTAGATGCTGAAATACAAAAGGATGAAGCGTTCCGGACTAGCATCCAGGGAGAGTTGGAAGAAGCGGCATTGCTTTATCATCAACGACTTTACCATCAAGCGCTCGAAAAGCTGGATCAAGTTTTGGATCAGCAGCCGGAAATGGAACCCGCGATGCAGTTGAGAGCGCAGATAGAAGCAGCGGAAGCCGAAAACCGGAACGTGCTTGAAACGATACGCGCCGTTGTGAAACTTGTCGTAAAAAGAGAGTTTAAACATTTGCCGGATTTATTGATTCGTTTGAAGGAGACTGCAAGCCGAACCGCTTATGCGGAAGATGGAGACAGCATTATAGATGAGTTGCCGATGCTGGTGATTGAAATTGAATCAGGGGATATATCCAGAATGCGCGCCCGCATGGATCGTTTATTTTCCAGGTCTTTACTGTTATTGGAGTATGAAACCGTTTTGAGAGATTTTGCCGAGTCGGTGGAAATAAAAAAGCAAAAGGAGGCCGATCTGGGAGTGATTCTTCAGAAGGGTCTGCAGTATTTGGAATCAGGCGACCGTGAGGGAGCACTTGGCGCTTTAGAGAGCTTTCATCGAGTGCTTCCTGAAAAACACCAGCGAATCAGAAGTCCGAAAATAGATATCAACAAAACGGGGTCCCTTACAGAAGACGATTTGAAGATTACCGAAGTGGAGTTAGAAACTCTGCAACATCAGCTGCGGCACAGCGAAGTGGAAAACATCCTGAGCGCCGCCCGCGAAATCCTGAATCAGGGAGATATACTCGGCGCACAGGAGCTTTTCATGCAGGTACTCGAGTTGGAACCGGAAAATGAAACCGCTCGCGAGGGTCTTCGGCACATCGATCAATCTTCAACGCAAAGTCGCAAAGACGCAAAGTAAAAAGTCTTCACGGAGAAATCAATGATCAAAACACATGGTTTGACGCATTTAAGTTTAGCGGTTGGTGATCTTACATCATCGAAATCTGGTTTGAATGAACTCTTTGTAGCGCCGGCTTCCAGCCGGCAATACATTTTGAGGTATACAAGTCTGGCCGGCTGGAAGCCGGCGTTACAAACAATTGGCGAGGACAAAATGCTACGAATACTACTGATTCTCTGTTTCTTTGTGTCCACAGCGTTTTCAGCTGAAACGGTTCGTGTTCAACCGGAGGCTGAATATCCGATCATCGATGTGAATTCCACCCACAGTTGGGATGCCGTCCGTAAGGAATGCTTGCCTGCAAAATCTCCGGACGACTCCGTCGAGCGCTGCACCATCAAAAAGCTGGGAGATTTGGGGCAGCTGGATGACAAGAATTTTTACTACGTCCTTTACGAATGGCTCGACAAGTATGAATCGGAAAATTATGGTAAATCGAATTATTCCACACAGTATCCACGTACGAATACTGCAGTAGTGCTTTTTTACTCCGACAAAACTTCGCCCAACATGCTGCGCCCTTTTTACTCGGATCGCACCGATCTGAATGTCGGCTGGTTCGAAGAGCCACGAATTATTAAAAGCGCAAGCGGAGTGTTATTGCAAATTCCGCACAGGTCCGCCAGTACCGCAAATGCAGAGCTGGATAATGTGCTGATGTGGAAGGATTCAGGGTGGCAAATTTTGGATACTCAATCCTGGATGGAAGATTTGCGGTCCCGGCTGCCCAAAGATTGCACGGTCATTCGGGAGACGCTGGTAAATTTCGAGCAGATGAAGGCAAGCAACTATGTCTGGCGTTCTTCAGACGAGAACTGCTGTCCAACGTGCGGACGCTTTTCGGCGACGCTGGCGTTGGAAGAGGATCGGCTGGTGATTAAGAACTTGCAACATGATTTAAAGGCCCGCCTGAAGTAGAATTCGTAGTGGCAGAGCATTTGCCACGGCTTTGCCAAAGACGTGGCAAATGCTCTGCAACTACACGACATAAATTTTGCCGGGTTCGCTACAACGGAAGATTGACGCTCTTTCACTGGGACTTATTTTTATAGTGTTGGAGGGTAGCAACGTTGAAGCCGGCAATTTGTCATGGTCTTGTTCTTTTCCTGATTGTTGCACCTATCGTTCTTGCAGGATGCGCGGGCCGGCCGAAAGCACTGCCGCAACGACCACTGGCTCCTGAAGTACTGGACATAACGCGCCAGCCTTATGCGGAACTTTTCGAGGAAGCCTCACGTTTTCGCTACACATCTGCTCAGCTTGAAAAAATGAAGGATTATCTGGATGAATCGAAGGATTACTGTGTTGATGTGTATGAGAACCGGAGCCGTCAATATGAAAATGAGCTCCGTTCAGCAAGCGGTGATTTGTACATGGTCGGCGGCAGAATCGATGAAGGTGAGCGCCATCAGCGACACTGTCAAATCCAAAACTTACGCATCCTGAAAGCCAGGGCTGACATTCTCTCCGATCAGGCAATTCCAGTTGCGTACGACAATCGCAAAGCCAAAGTGGACCTCATTCAACACTGGCCGGCTGAGCGTCAGCGGATCAACCAGGAGCTCTCCTCCGGTTCTTACCGCAACCGGCGATGGGCCAATGTAAATGACATCGGTTATCGAGTTGTTGCCGAAGACCAGGAAGACGATGTAAAAACCGGATTGGAAGCGATCATTCAGTTGAGGCGGCAAGGCGCAATGCCACCTGAATTGGAAAGCTCAATCGTTCAGAATTATGTGTCGAATCTTACAGAGAATCTGGCAAAGCATTCCGATTTGCAGGTTCCTGTAAAAGTCACCGTTCTCAATTCCAAAGAGATCAATGCCTTTGCGCTGCCGGGCGGTTTCCTGTTCATTAACCGCGGATTGCTGGAGGCTGCTGATAATGAAGCGGAAGTCGCAGGCGTCATCTCGCACGAAATCGCACATGCTGCCGCGCGCCACGGGCACAAACTGCAGCGAAAAGCGAATATGGCGAACATTTTAATTCAGGCGGCAAGAATTGCAGGAGCTGTTGCGGGCAGTCCCGGTCTCTACTACGGTCTCAATTATGGAGCGATGGGCCTGGGACTTGCATTGAACCTGAATATCCTTGGAAAAAGCCGCGAATTCGAATTAGAAGCAGATCAACTTGGTGTGCAATATGCATGGCATGCCGGTTATGATCCTCGTGGCTTTTCTCGTTTCTTCGATAAAATGGCCACTGAAAAAGGGTACGCAAGCGGAGCATCCTGGTTCAGGACTCATCCTCCATTCTATGAACGAATGGTCGGCGCGCGACGCGAAATTACTTTTCTGACCGAGCGGCGCGAACCGGCTGTCCAAACGGATGAATTTAGCAAAATGCGAGCGGCTTTTAAAAATATACCGCTTCCGATTGAAAGAATGGATCCCCGTAACCGGCGGCAACAAACGGTGATGCCAATCCGCACGGAAGGATGCCCTCCACCGCACGAAACGCAAAATGTTTCCGGCGGTGTTCAATATCTGGAAGACCTCTGTAGACTCGGAGCCGAAAAAGACGAAGAGCTTTAGACCTTTATAATTCCTCATCATCAAAGGGCGCAAGAAATTGCGCCCGCACTCCTTTTCGGTGCCAGAGTGATGAGTAATGAGCGATGAGACCTGCTGAGGAATACTCATTTCTTATTGCTCAATACTTTGGTACTCATATATGATGAATTCGTGGATTTTGATACAAGAGTAAAACTGCAGATTTATCAGACGATCGCGGAAACAACAAAAGCACCTTCCTCAGCCGAAGTTGCCCGGATGCTTGGAGTTTCAAATGATCAAGTGGACGAGGCGTATCAGCGATTGCACGCGAAACGCCTTCTTGTTCCAGAACCTCAGGATCCTTCGCGAATCCGCATGGCGCCCCCTTTTTCCGGTATACCAACTTCCTTCCGCGTGGAGATTGAAGGGAAGTCTTATTTTGCAAATTGTATCTGGGACGGATTGGGCGTTGCTGCTGCCCTGCAAAAGGATGCAATTGTAAATGCCACGGATGGTTATACGAATGAGCCGATCCTGCTTGAAGTGAAAAATGGTTCTGTGGTGCCGCAGGAATGTGCGGTGCACTTCGCTGTACCTGCTGCTCTTTGGTGGAAGGATGTTATCTTTACGTGATCCACAATGCTTCTCTTCCGGTCGGAAGAGAATGTCGACCGGTGGTGCGAATCCAAAGGGACTCCGAAGCGTCCCATTTTGAATCTGCATCAGCTCTGGTTTCTTGCATTGCAATGGTACGAAAATCGTTTAACGGTGGAATCAAGACGTCCTGCCGCAGAAGAGATGGTGGAAATCTTCGGACAGATTGGGCTGACCGGTCCATTCTGGGATCCAAAAACTGATGTCTGGAGCTCTTGATCGTTTGACCCCGAAAGTTTCGGTGGTTGTCGCTTCGGTTGTGGGCCCACCTTTCGTCGATGATTGCATCGCTTCACTCGCTCAACAAGAAGATGAGCCCGATTTTGAAGTGCTTGTTGTCGATTGTCACGGCGAAGGAACCCGGAATCGCCTCCAGCAAAAATATCCTTTCGTAAAAATATTTCCGCAGGATTCAAGGAAAACGATTCCGGAGTTACGAAGAATTGGAGTAGAAAATGCTCGTGGAGATTTCGTTGCGATCATAGAAGAACATTGCACTGCAGCAAAAAACTGGGTGAACACTATTGCAAACTCATTCGATCCTCAAGTTGCAGCAATCGGAGGCACGGTTCAGGATGATAACTACGTACGTCTTCGAGATTGGGTCACTTATTTTGTGGAGTACAACGCTTACATGCCACCGATGCCGCAGGGAAATGTTTATGATTTACCCGGGAACAACGTCGCTTTTCGCAAAGAGATTCTCTTAAAGCATCTATCTCAGCTCAAGGAAGGTTATTGGGAGGCGTTTCTATACTCTAGACTTGCAGAGGAGGGTGCCATCTTAAAATCTGTGCCCGCAATGGTTGTGTATCATCGAGGTCCGTTTCCATACGGATATTATCTGGGCCAACGCTATTTATTCAGCCGCGCGTATGCCGGCGCCCGCAGGAAAGTGATGCCGCCCGGAAAGCGCTTTATTTATACTCTGGTTTCACCTGCGCTTCCGGCCTTGCTGCTGGCGAGAATTTCTGCCAGAGTGTTGCAAAAGAAACACCGGGTAGGCAAATATGTCCGAACGTTTCCTTTATTGATTCCTGCGGCCGTTGTTTATATTGCCGGTGAGCTGATGGGCTATTTGTTCGGACCTGGCGATGCTTTGATGAAAGTGGAATAACGCATGGATCAAGAACCGGAATTATCGGTAATCGTTGCTGTGGTAAGTGATGTCCATCATTTGCGCAAGTGTTTGGAATCTCTGCGGACACAAAATGATCCACCCTCAATGGAAATTGTTGTTCCCCACGATGGATCGGATGTTGCAATTCCAGCTCTGGAACAGGATTTTCCCGATGTGCAATTTTTGAAGATCGACGACTTACGCACGATTGTCAACCGGAATGGAGCAAGCCGGGAGCATCACGATGAATTGCGCGCGCGGGGCTTGAGCATCGCGCGCGGGAAAATACTTGCATTGATCGAAGATCACGGACGCGCTCATCCAGATTGGGCGCGACGACTCGTAGAGTTTCATCAGCAACCACATGCGGCCATCGGAGGTTCGATGGAAAACGATGTGGATCGGGCACTCAACTGGGCCGTTTATTTTTCTGATTTTGGACGTTATCAAAATCCGCTTCCCTCCGGCCCTTCTTACTTTCTTACGGATGCAAACGTCTCCTACAAACGTGAGACGCTGGAGAATACTCGATCCCTGTGGCAAAATTCCTTTCACGAAACGACCTTCCACGACCATTTGTTACAAAGTGGAAAAACGCTTTGGCTGGCGCCGGAGTTGATCGTGTATCAGCACCGCCAGAATCTGAGTCTTGCAAAAGCGCTGAAGGAACGCTATGTTTGGGGGCGTTCCTTTTCCGGCACTCGCGCGCAGCATTGCGGTATCGCTCAACGTCTGACGTTTCTCGCGCTATCACCGCTTCTTCCATTTATTCTGCTGGGCCGGAAAATCCGTGCTATATTACAGAAAAAGAGATTGATCCCTGAATTCATGAAAGCTTTTCCCTATCTAATTCTTTTGACTTTGTTCTGGTCTGTTGGCGAATTTGCCGGCTACTGGACTGCAAAGCCGGCAGGGAAGGCATGAGCTTTGTGAACCGCGCGATTCGCCACGCGCGAATCTCTTCGAAGAATTACGGGACTCCCGGAACTCCTCCGTTCTTAATTCTTTTTGTCACTTCGATTTGCAATCTCACATGTGAGCACTGTTTTTACTGGCGCAGCCTGAATCAAAAGGATGATTTGACACTCGAGGAAATCCTCGCGCTTTCACGCGGATTGGGAAAAGTGGAGAATTTGAATCTCGGAGGAGGCGAGCCCTTCCTTCGAGCTGAATTCGCCGAAATTTGCCGCGCTTTCATCCGGAATAATGGAGTCAAACAGATTTATTGTCCGACCAGTGGTTACTTCACGGATCGCACCGTTCGTTACCTCACAGATATTCTTGAGAATGAACCTGACCTGGAGCTTTTCGCGGCGGAGTTGTCGCTGGATGGCACCGAAGAGTTTCACAATACATTTCGCGGAAATCCGCGGTCCTTTCAAAAAGCCATGGAGACGTACGATCAACTGTCGGAGATGCAGAAGCACGATCCGCGGTTGCGCATTCATGCAATTTCCACCGCGACTTCCGGCAACCTTGAAGAGATCCAAAAGCTGACGACTTATTTGTATGAGCGGTGTCCGGCGATGGATCATCACAACCTCGCGTTGATTCGAGGCGACCGGAAGAATCCATCCCTGCAGGGTCCGGAACTGCTCGCCTATACAAAGTTATACGAGTACGTACGTCATTTGTGGGCGCCGCGCGAAAAAGGACGTTTCGGTGGATCCGTAGAACCGATGTTGCAATGGGCTAAAATTCGCACTGCTGAGGAAAGACAGCAAGTCGTACCGTGCCGCGCAGGTGTGCTCAGCGGCGTGGTTTATGCAAATGGAGATGTTTCGGTTTGCGAGACCCATCCACCACTGGGAAATCTTCGCCACAAAACATTTCATGAAATCTGGCAATCCCCGGAAGCTCAGGCTCTGCGACGTTCGATTGAGTGCAAAGAATGCTATTGCACGAACGAGATTTTCCTGTGGCCAAGCATTGTCTATCAACCCCTGCAACTGGCCCGCGCATTTACGGAGTCAATAATCTTGAACAGAAAGTAGCGCGGACGTCCCGTCTGCGCTCTCGCAGGCGAGACGCCCGCGTTACATTCGCAAAAGATGCAGGATGACGGGATAGGGTTTGGCGCCTAAATTCCTGTACCAGAACTCAACAGGGTTTGTGGTCTCACCTTTCGTTTTTGCCTCCTGATAAGATTCCATCGCCGTTTGAAGCCACACATGAGGTGAAGAGCCCCCCTTGATCGCCATGATCTTGCTATGTCGCATGCCCGTCAAAATGAAATACGTGTTAAACAGCAGGAAGGTCCACACCAAACAGGCTGCAGTCAAACCAATCGTAAGTTTCCTCGACCTTTTGAACACTTCCGACAGTCCGAATACCCAAAAAATATAAAGGTGCGTCAGGAGTCTTTGACCAAAAGTGCTTCCGGGAAAAATGATTGCGGCAAAACGGATGCTGATGATAACCACGATCGCGACGGCCACTGCGAGTAATGCCTCAGACCGTTTTTTGATTGCTGCGAGAACAAGTCCGATCGATGCAATGAGAGCAACAGGAGACCACGGGTAGATCCCTGGAACTGGATGAAAAAAGATCCAGAAGAAACGGAAAAAACGTTTCTGAGCTCTTTGCTGAACGTCGATGACATATCCCGTGGCAATCAATTTTCCATACTGGCTCAAATTGAAGAAAGCGTGAACGATCAGAACTGGCAGCGCTCCTCCAAAAATTTCCAGACTTGTGTGAATCGCCTGTCTCCAGCCTTCTTTCCGTTCAAAATAGAGCACTCCTAAAACCATGACAGGCACGATAACAATATTGTTGTTTCGCAACAGCACCGAGAAGGCCAGAAAAAAGCCGAGCAGCACATTTCGAAAACGAATGAACCCGACCTGTAGTTTGTTCTTCGAAATGGCCAGCAGGAATGCCGCAGTCACCAGAAATGTATCAGATGCATGAGTGAAGGAAGGAACCGTAAATGTGTAGAACAGCAAGGGCGTTCCAAGGAAGCAAGAAAGTGCCAGGAACAGAGACCTGCCCGGGGAGAGTTGTTGATGATGGATGAGGAAATAGTAGGCTAGTATGATGGAAAGAAAAGAATAAAACACACTCCCAAGAAAAATTCCAAGATTGTGAGAAAAGGGAAATTTAACGTTTTGCGCATAGGGCCGCGCTTCGCGAATCGCCGGAAACAAATCCATAGTATAGAGAAAAGGAGCGTACAGGAAAGCGATGCCGCAAGAATAGTAAGAAGCTACTTTCGAATTGGGCTTTGGAATGACTCGCACTTCCCGGTATTTTGCGCGCTGGTTTTCGAGATTGAAGTCGTGATCCTCCAGAAGACTGACAACCAGGGCGTAATAGGAGATTCCATCGTTCTGGATCACAGGCCTGCCATAGAAAAGACCCAGGCAAACCAACACGAGCGCAAGGCAGCCAATCGCCAGAAAATGTGTGCGCATTCGGGCTTGATGTTAACATGAAGTTTGCCCCCAATGAACATTTGTGAAAGCGCCGTGTCTATAGTTCTTTGACTTGGCGTCTTTGCGTTTTGGCGGTTAATATATGGTAGGAGTTGCCGTATGACCAACGAAGAAGCTTTTGATTACATAAGAAGTCTGAGCAGTTTAGAAGAGGACAAGATCCGGGAGGTTTTGGCAGCGCAGTCCAAGCAGTCCGGATCGGAATACATTCTAAAGGATGAAGACAGTAGCACCTCTTTTCAAATTCGGTACAACGAGCAGGATGGATTTATCATCGATGCGCTATTCTCATGATTATCCACACATCTGAAAACGCAATCAGCAGGCTTCCGCAAGTTCAGCTCGACAGTTCTTTCCCAACGCGAGATATAGTTCACATGATTCTTGCCGGCGGCCCATCTCAGACTCTGTACAATCTGTCGTCAGGGGAACGGCAGCGCGCCGTTGATTTCCTTTGCCGCGAAGCAGGAGTGATTGAAGAAGATGCACACGGACCGTACTTCGCAATGGACCGGCCCGACAGGTTGAACGAATCGCTCGGCGTATTTGCGGTTTCGGGAGTGCACTTCAAAGGAACTCCGATTGTAACAACTCGCGGCACTGAAGGGACATTGGAGGATTTGGCCGATTCGGCAAAGAGAACTTTTCAAAGTGATCACCGCGAAAAAAGCTGGTCCCTCATGCTCTTTTCGACTTATCCTGGAATCACGTCCGAATGGGTCAATGAAAAAGGGGAACTGCTGAGTGTTGAACGAATCTTGCAATCAGAATGCGCAAAGAAGTATGGCAATGGGCACTGCTTCGGAACGCATCGCCTGGAAGGCATTTCCTTCGCGCTCCGGCGATTCTGCTTGGAGGAGGACGTAGAGCCATCACATTTGAACGGCGCCTGGCTCGATGCGTACCAGTACATTCAGGAGGCTGTTCATCTCATCAAGAAATCGCAGAGGGATGATGGATCGCTGCAACGGTGCTGGTTTCGCAAGCAATCACTTCCGGTCACTCCGCTGGAATGGCGCGAAACATTGAAGGAGGTTGGTTCATTCAAGAAAAGGGATGAGTCGCTCGTTTATGCGACCGGTCATTGTCTGGATGCGATCAGTTCTCTTGCCGAATTCTTGCCCGATGATCATGAATGGATGCAGAATGCCTGTTACATCCTGGCGCAAACGATCGAGACGCACTGGACTGCTATAGGCCGGAAAATCGGTCCGCTTACGCATGCGATCCATGCCCTCAAGCTCCTCGATGTTTAAATGCACTGTAAGCGATGTAGCGCCGACGTCCGGTGTGAGCAGTTTGCAGGCGAGACGCCCGCACTACTTTGATTACAATGTATCTTGGTATCTTCCTGATTTCGGCAGCTACGCTCTTATTTGAAATTTCTCTCACCAGGGTTTTTTCTGTATTCTTTTTTCACCATTTCGCATTTCTAATTATCAGCACAGCCCTGTTCGGTTTTGGTTTGAGTGGCATCTTTCTGTTCTTTTTTCAGAAAAGAATTGGAAACCTGAAGAACAGCTTGAGTCTCGGAGCTCTGCTGTTTGCTATCACGATTCTAATCTGCTACCAGATCATCCTACTTCTTCCGCATCAGTTCAAAGACATCGCAGACAACCCGCGCCAAATCGTGCGCCTCGTGTTTTACTACGCGATTCTCATTATTCCCTTCTTCTTCTCCGGTTGTGTGATCGGGTTAATTCTGAGCAGCTTCACCGAAAAAGCAGGAAGACTTTACTGCGCTGATCTTATTGGCGCAGCGCTGGGCTGCATTTCCGTGTTGTGGCTGGTTCCTGCTCTGGGAGGTTCCGGCGCCATTGTGGCCTCCTGCCTTCTCGCGGCTTGCTCAGCATTAGCCTTCTGGCCTTCCTCGCGAGTAGTTAAAATTACGTCTTTTCTGTTTGCAGGAGTGGCACTTTTGCTGATTCCCGGTGCTGAAAGGCATTTCTCTCTGCCGATGACTCAGATTTTTCAGGAAAAGCACGGCAAATTCTATGGCGCGCCCAATCGCAAAATAGAATATTCAGCATGGTCTCCTGTCTCCCGCCTTGATGTTCTTACGACCGCTCCCAGTAAATTGATTTATCTGGATGGAGGCTCCAATGTATCGTTTTTGTTGCCCTTTCGGGGGCAGTGGGAGAAAATTCAGCCGCGTGTGAATAATCGCACGGTCCCATTCCTGATCGCGCCGCGAAAATCTGCTTGCATCATAGGGCCGGGTGGCGGTGAAGATGTACTCAATGCTGTTTCGTTCGGACTGGATAAGATTGTAGCTGTAGAGATGGACCCTCTGATGGTTAAAATCGTTCAGGAAAGGTATCGGGAGTTTTTAGGCAGCACTTTTCAACATCCTACTGTTGAGCTTGTAAACGATGAAGGCCGAAGTGTTTTGCGCCGAACAAAAGAGCAATTCGATCTCATTCAAACGGTGCACAATTGTTCGCCAATGGCGCTCGCAACAGGAGCCTTCAATCTTTCAGAAAGCTACTTATTTACGAAAGAAGCATTTCAGGAATACTGGGATCGGTTAAAACCGGGCGGCATGCTTGCCATCAATCGTGGAGGGATACTCCGCGCGGCGCCGCTTGCTTCTGTAGTACTTCAGGAAAAAGGCATCCCGGATCCGGAAAATTATGTGTTTGTAACGCAGCGAAGAGGTGGGGATACCGGATTCTATCTAAAAAAAGGAAAAATCACAGAAACTGAAATTCAGACTTTGCGCGACTCACAAAAAATGGCGAGAGTTCAGCTGATTTACGCGCCCACCGAAGAATTCAAAAAGGAAAAAAACATTTATTACAAACTGCTTACGCCTCGTTTGCGTGATCCCTTTATTGAGAAGGCCGACATCGTATTGGCTCCGCCGACCGATAACTGGCCTTTCTTTGATCATTACCAGCGTCTCGGAAGTTTTCAGACTTCTACTTCGATATTACCGGATGAACTGAACAGCGCAATCCGGTTTCATAATATGGGTGATCTCGCCCTTTATACACTGTTGGGAGAAGCTGCCATACTCTCTTTTCTTTTCATCATTCTCCCGCTTTTTCGTTTGAAGAAGATCAAGTCTGTCATCTCACCATTTCCGATTTTGCTTTACTTTTCCGCAATTGGAGCCGGTTTCATCTTGATTGAGATTTCACTTTTCCAAAAACATATATTGTTCATGGGACAGCCTGTTTACTCCATCACCTCGGTTCTATTCTCACTGCTGATTTCTGCCGGCGCTGGCAGTCTTTTTCTACAAAGATGGTTTGTGGAAGGACGTGAAAGAAGCTGGCTGCTGCGTATCCTGATTGCATTGACCGTTCTTGTGGCAGTAGAAATGTTTTTGACACCTCGTTTGCTAAATGCTTTTCTTGGTTTTTCTATGATGCAGCGTTTTGTGATTTCCGGTTTGAGTATCGTGCCGTTGGGATTCGTGTTGGGAATGCCATTTCCCCTTGCATTAAGAATCGTAGGAAAAAGATTTCCTGAAGCGATCCCCTGGGGTTGGGGATTGAACGCTTATATGACTGTCGTTGGTTCCATTCTGTGTGTAATATTTGCGCTGACACTGGGATTTCGTATGAACTTTCTTATAGCTCTCGCGATTTACTGGGTTGGGTTCTTTTCTTTTTTCATTATGCTCAAAATGAATCGTGGATCGTAATCGTAATCGTGATCTTAATCCTGATCGCAAATCGAAGTGAGATGTGGGTAAGGATTACGATTACGATCAAGATTATGATTCACGATTATTCTTTGATATGATGCGACAGGTTATGAGTATGCAGAAAATGAGAAGAAGTCTTAATTTGTTATTCGCTTTTTTGTTTTTTTCATCCATTGCTTCCGGTCAGCAACTGGAGCCCGCTTCCACCTTTCGCTTGTTGAACTCAGGATACGGTGCAATCGCCCTCGGAATGGGAGGCGCATATGTTGCAGTTGCCAACGATTTAAGCGCGATCTATTGGAATCCTGCGGGGCTGGCCCAGCTTCCGGGCCTTCAGCTTTCCGTGGACTACCGTTATATGGGCGACAGCGATGAAGACTTTTCCGACGAAGTCTTTCCGGATCGTTTCGAATCCATCCAGCGGTTTGAGGTGAGTGGCAACCAATTTCAGGGCGTTAGCTTTTCTTATGGATTTCAAACAAAAAACATATCGATTGTGCCCGCTTTTGCATGGCACAGGCTGGCATCAACGGGACCTGAACGTCAGCTCAAAGAACAAGCCGGCGTTGTTGAATTTGTGTCAAACACTGTCTTCTTCCAATCCGAAGGAACTTTTTTGGAAGAGATCAAGGACGACGAAGAAGAATTTGCATTTGGAATAGCCGCGCGCGCGTCGAAAGCAATCATGGTTGGTGGAACATGGTCATTTCTCCGTAGTGGACCGGAATACAATCTCAGTGGAGATTTTCATGACAGCCTTCTTTCACCAACAGTGCATACGCGAACCGATTTGGCGCTTCGGCAGACATACCGCGAAGAGCGCAGCGGAAATTACCTGAAAATTGGGTTGTTGTTTTTTCCGCAGACCCGGGCGAGCTTTGGTGGATATTTGCGTTTTCCGTATACCGTTGAATCGGACATCACACTTCGCAAGACGGGGCCATTTACGCGGGTTGACACATTTCGCAATCCTCAAGGTGTAACCGGTGTGGAAACGACTACAGGGAATCTCGATCTAAACATTACAGCTCAAAGCACACTGGATGTTCCAATGGAGTGGGGAGCCGGGATCGCGGTTCGTCCCTCAAACTCTCTTCTGGTTAGCGGTTCTCTGACTTACTCCGACTGGAAAGATGCCACCAGGGTGATCAGTAATTCCTCCGATCCCCTTATTCTGCAAAACGAAACGCTTCCGTATCCGGCCCTGAGGCCAACCGCAACCCAGGAATCGCTTCTGCAATGGCGCGCCGGCACGGAATATCTCTTTGGTCATTTCGGACGCGGTCTTGTGCTCCGAAGCGGAATTTTCCGCGATGGGCAGCCTTACGCTGATGCAAACGGAGAACGGGTTTATTTTAATGGATACAGCGTGGGCGCGGGATTCGGAATCGGTTCCTGGCGCCTGGATGCAGCTTTTGTTTCGGAAAAAGGCGTAATTGTGTTAACGCCCAATAGTCGGAACGACTCGCAATTCAAGAGCCGCCGCTGGATTTTCACCCTCGCCTATATTTCTGTATAGCCTCACCGCAGAGAGGCAGCGCGGCCTGTGGCCGCAACCAAATTTAAGATTTCAGATGTTAGATTTCAGATTGAAATTGGAGAATTGTAGATTTGAAGAGTGTTTGTGCCGTTTGTAACGCCGGCTTCTAGCCGGCTAGACCTTGCATACCTCTATCAGCTGACTTTTCGGACAGTCTCGCCGGCGTTACAAACTGTTTGACAACTTCGTCCAAAATACAAAGCTTCAGAAGTCAATAAACGATCCCTTTCTCTGCGACTCGGCGCCTCTGCGGTCGCTGATAAAATCTTCTCTACAGCTCGATTTCGGACTTGTTACCGCATCCGAAAACCGAACAACGGTCGGTTTCATTCCAACACTCGGAATGATGAATGGTCCGGCATTCGCGACAAGATACCGCTTTTTCATCTTCAAGCACCGGATTTCTGCAGTACGGACATACCGCAAGTCCTTTTTCGCTGGACTCCTTCCGGTCCTGATAGCTCAAAAGAAAGCGAAGAAACGTAATCGATGCTCCTAGTGTTTTTGGCCACTCTTCCAAATCCTCAAGCTTTCGGAACGTTTTTATTCCAACGACCGCGCCGGATGAAATTTTCAGTGAATCGTAAAATTGAAGTTTTTGAATCAGCGCTGGAATCTCTTTTTGCTCGAGCAATCCCCTGGTGTCCTTGCCGGAAGACTGCGCAAGCTTTAAGTCCTGTCGTTTGAAAGAGCGCTGGATTTTGAATTCGAAAGGCAATTGAACCCAAAAGGCAATCTGAAACTGATAATGTAGAGTTTCCTTCTTCAAATAGACCTGGAAATCAAACAAGCGGGAATGACAGGTCCAGGTCCGGATCCCATAACTATCCGTGAACTTAAATCGATCGGGATACCCTTTCAAGCTCGTGTCTATGTAGTGAAAGATTTCTTCGAAATTTGGATCAGGCTCCTCTTCTTTTGAGTCAGACTCTATTTTACCGACCAACTTTGAGTGCAAAAACAAAAGCAATATCGCTGCGACCAGGATAAGAAAGAACCACTCCATACAATTCTGCTTGAATGTTTTAGTCTTTGGTAGAGAATCCTTTTATGGTTTAATTCATGTCAAAAAAAACTCTTGTCTGCTTATGGCGATAGCGACATTTTTAAGTCTAACCTTGTTATTTTATCTGATACGTTCGCGAGTGATCCTCTTTCATTTGTTTTCCGCAGCCATCCTGGCGGGTTTTGTGGTTTGGACAGGTCGAACTCTGACTGCAGGTTCAATCGAGGAATGGACCCTTACCACGGTTGGCCTTCTCTTTTACTGGTTTGGTCTCACCATTGTGCGTATTATGTTAAAGCGAAGCGTTAGCCTTCAGATGCTCGCCAATTATGCGGTGAATCATCAAACGGAAACAGCAAGCAAAGAAATCGCGAGCCGTCTGAAAGATGCAAGACAATTCGGGCTCATATCTGTGACAAATGATGGATACCAGCTTACCGCATTCGGCTCTTTTGTCGCGGCCCTCGTTGTTGTGTCCTATTGGATTCTGAGAATCAAGTAATGGGTGTCGCTGTCATGATTCTTGCAGGATTCGCTACCGCTGTTTTCCTGAGTGAAGTTGCGCTAAAGGGTAGAAAGCTCCAAACAGGACTAGCCGGAGTTCTACTGGTGCACATGGTGGTAGCGGGTTTGTTGCTGGTTTATTTTTTTGCGACGGGACGTCCGGTGTGGGACACGCTTCTGATCTTCTGGACAGGAGCATTTCTGACATCGTTTGGAGTGAGAAGTCATATGGAAAGCTCGATTCTGTTGCGAATTCTCTCTTTTTTGCGCAGGCGGATAGTCTCAGAAAGTGATTTGCTGCAAGAGTACGAATCTCACTATGGGGCAGCTCAGCGATTGGAGGATCTCTTTCTCGGAGGTTTTCTTGAGCGAGGACCTGGTGGAGCAATCATCACGACGAAAGGCAAGTTCATTCTTCGCGTTGTTTCACTCTTGAAATAGTCAAATGCCGCGATGGTGAAACGTAAATTTTCTTTAGAGAATCCCACTTTCGCTGCACTCTCGCTTCTACTGTTAACAATTCTGTTTAGTTATCCGGCCCCATTTCACTTATCTGATCGCTTAATCGGCAGCGGTATGGATGCATGGCAATTTCCCTGGAATAATTTCGTGTTCCGGCAACAGATTTTGGGAGGCGAAGATCCCTACTACACGGATTCTATCTTCTTTCCCATAGGAACCAGCCTCGCACTCCACTCTTATACGGAGTTTAACAGTGTAACCGGCTTGCTATTCTCTCCTTTTTTCAACGATATTGCACAGACCAATCTTGCGATTTTGCTCTCTACGTTTCTTACGGCCTTTGGCACATGGTTGTTAGTGCGGGACTTGACAAAAAGTTCTGTTGCGGCCCTTTTTGCCGCGATCGCATTCGCGTTTTGCCCATTCCGTATGGTTCGGATGGGAGGCCATGTGAATTTCGCCATCACTCAATGGATTCCACTCGGGCTTTGGAGCTTTTTTCGGCTAGTAGATACAGCCAGGCTCCGTTATGCTGCTGCGCTCGGGTTCTTCTTTGCGTTGGCCCATTATTCAAATCAGTACTACAGCGTATATCTGATTTTGATTCTTGGAATATTGTTGCTGGCAGGCATGTTGTTTCTACCCGAATGGAGGAAAATCACTTTGCTGCGCAATGTTTTATTGGCTGCCGTCATCGGTATTATTTGTTTAACACCGATTTTAATTCGCTTTTACAAGGACCAGCAGGCAGGCATTCTCCGATCCATGGATGCGGAAGATCTGGCCAGAAAAACTGCGGTTAGCCTTGACGATTATGTAAATATCGGAGTGATGAATCCATGGATCGCAAAACATTTGCCAAGGGAAGTGGTGAGAGACAGGTATACCAGGTTGTCGGCCGGGTTAGTGGCGTTGATTACTGGATCCATTGGATTCATTCTCGCTATTCGACAAAGACAGAAACTGCTTTTGTTGATTGCGGGTGTAGGCATTTTCTTTATGCTGCTGTCACTTGGTCCTATAGTGGGATTGGGTTCTTTCGAATTCATTCTTCCCTACTCGTTGCTTATGAAAATACCCCTGATCAACCATGTACGCGTGCCCACGCGATTCAGTATCATCGTCACGTTTTGTATTGCGATCTTAGCCGCTTATACAGTTCTTGTTGCGCTCAGGAACAATTCCCGTGTAGCGAAGATTCTGATTGGTGTTTTATTTCTCCTGTTAGTCGTTGAATTGTCCCCTATACCTGTATACACGCTTCCTCTGACAAATTCGCATGTTTTTCATACGATAGGACAAAATCCTGGTTCCTCTCTCTTAACACTTCCATACCGTTTTGATGGCATGGCTTCCAAGGAGGTCGCGTACCAAATCATTCACCGGCAAAAGCTGTTCAACGGACGGGTTTCACGAGTTCCTTTTCAACAGACCAGATTTTTCTCGGAGATTCCCGTGGCGCGCATCTTCAGACGGATCACACTGGATCGAATCGTGACGGACTCTCTTTTGAAACGAGATAGCGAAATCGCTCCCGTATTCCGAAGCCTTTTCGACTTGCGTTATGTTGCTCTGTTTCCACCATACAGTAAGTCCAATGGCTATGAAACTTTGCTTTTGCGGCTTTTTCCTGACGCGCAACTTCTAAATAGAGGACAAGAAATCCTCGTCTACGAGTTACCCAGGCTAACGGCGTCCGTTTATGAGCTTCGAGGACGTGATGATGCTCTCTCTTTGTTTTTGTATGAAAACTGGGAACCGGACGACGTGAAAGAAAAAAGGCTGTTTGTCTGTAAAAAAAGTGAAGCACGTCTTTTGCTACCTGCCGTTTCGGAAAAGCAAAATCTGGATGTTGAGTTGCGTTTGTTGACAGAATCACGTGTGATTCATCTGAAGTTGCTGGCGGATGAAACGCTGATTCGAGAGGCGCGCCTGGAGGGTGACCGTAAAACCATTCGTGCCACGATTAACGGGTCTCAAGTTAAGGACTCTCATCGCCTGCTTACACTTCGATTCGAAAATTCTGATCCTGTCGGCCTCCAATTCCTGAGATTTCGCATCCAGTAACTAGTGCCGTGTAACACAAGGTTCTCAGTGATTCTCCCCCCTTATGAAGGGGGAGTTAGAGGGGGGTTGTCTTCTCTTCTCTCGATATGAAAAACGACCCCCTCCCAACCCCCTCCCAATCTTCCCCTTAATAAGGGGGAGAAGTCAGTAAACATTCATATGTTACAGGACACTAGTTTGGCTTGCTTTGAAGGATTATTCTGATTAGAATCGCTTCTCCATGACGCGTGTTTTTTCCGCAGCATTGCTCGCATTGTTTCTGTTTACTGGTTGTCGTGCCTCTCAGAAATCCGGTGTCGAAGGATTCTGGATCGGCGCATTTTCGACACAGGGACGGATCCAGAATCTTCCTGCGAAATTGAATGTTCGTGGGGATGCGACGTGCGTCGTACTCAGGCATCCCGGTTCAAAACTGACAATTGAGTTAGAAGGAACCTATTCTAAAGGAAGCACCGTCCGTATTTTGTCGGCCGGGAAAAATGTAGATATTCCGGTAAAAGGGGGACGTTTCAGGCATCGTTGGAGTCACTCTTCAAACGAATTGGCCGCGCAGGCCTGGCTACGCTTTCAATTTTCACAACCGGACCTGGTGATTGATTATCTTCGTTTTTCAGAAGGGCGTGAGCATCCAAAAACTTTGGTCTTTGCGCTGGATGGGGCTACGTGGCGTGTAATGAAGAAACTGGTCAAGGAGAACCGTCTTCCTCATATTCAAAAACTGATGCGGAACGGAAGTTATGGAGAATTGATTTCCATCCCCAGGACGCTTTCCCCGGTTGTCTGGACTTCGATTGCGACAGGCCAATCCCCGCAACAGCATGGAATTCTGGACTTTCTGGATAAAAAGAAACGTCCCGTTCATTCCGGTCAGATCCGGACCAAACGCATCTGGAATATCCTTTCCGAAAAATCTTCGCTGACAATCGGTGTGATTGGATGGTTCGTAACCTGGCCTGTTGAGTCGGTGAATGGATTCATGATTTCTGATCGGGCGATCCACTCCAAGATGTCTGATCGAGAAAGGATGCTTTCGATTTATCCTCCCGAGGTCCAATCCTATTTCGAATCGGTTTTCGAGAGCCGAAAGCAAAAATACGTAGCCGAATGCAAGCGATTTACTTCCTTTCCTTTGGATCCGCAATTCGAAAAACTCAATCCTCACACGATGGCGTATCGTAAACACCGGATTCTAAATCGTCGTCTTTTTCCGGTCTATCTTCAAGATTCCGCATACGTAGAGGCAGGTCTCGACTTGTATTCATCTTTCCAACCGGATGTGTTTTTTCTTTATTTGCGTGGCATTGATTTCTCTCAGCATTCGTACTGGTTTCATATGAAGCCTGAAGAATCCTGGCCTCCGATTGATCCGGAAGAAGTTAAGGATTTCCATAATATTGTGGAGAATTATTATGTTTACGTGGATGAACAGATCGGTCGCTTTCTGGAGATCGCGCCTCCTGATGTTACAGCCCTGGTTATCAGCGATCACGGATTTAAGACGCACATAAAAGGACATACGGGGAACGAACGAGCGGTTGCGTATCATGAACGCGAGGGAATTTATGTTTTCAGCGGCCGGGAGTTTAAACAGAATCACGAACAAAATGGATTTTCTATTTATGACGTCTGCCCGTTGGTTCTAAATCGTTATGGATTACCGGTAGCATCCGACATGGCGGGCAAGGTGCCGTTAGAACTATACAGCTCGGCATTCCCGCGGCGAGAGTCTAAGAAGATCGCGAGTTATGGCCCGAACAATGAAAACAGGGATTTCGATTCTATCGGTACGGGGGCCGACCGGGAAATCATAGAACAACTAAAAACTCTGGGTTACATTTCCGAATGATTCGCAAACTGTTCGTAATTGTTCTTATTTGCATCTTTAGTTTCCTCGGTTGCCGGAAGGAAGAAAAGCGAACAGGTCCACCACTGATTCGCCTTCACGAATTATTGGAGGATCCATCAACAGAAATCAAGTCCGATGTGCCGATCACATCTTCAGGATTTCAAGATTTTCAAGGAGAAGGCTGGACGACTGGCACGAATTTTATTTCTGCATCCGATAGACGGGCGATCTTCCTTTTTCCTGAAGCACAAAGGAAAATACAGGGATTCCGGCTGAAGTTTCAAGCTCGTTCTGCTGTCGACCGGAATTTAAAAATCACCGTACAAAACAAACAAATTGCAGTTTTCCGGTTGACTCCGGAATGGAAACAGTATCAGTTAAGATTTTCCTCCAGGGATTTAAGCAAGCCGACTGTCAAGCAGCTGATATTTCAATTTGACGGCGCAGATCCTGCCGCAGCTTCTCCTTATGCCGATTTCCGCGATCTTCAAACGTCATCCTATCTATGGGGTCGCTCCACGCTTTTCAAAGATACTCGTTCTTCACTCGCTATCCGCGCGGCTTCGAACATAATCTTTCAGGTTACGCTTCCTGCGCAAAAACCGCGGCTCTTCTTTGGTATTGGAGTGCCTTCGAGAAAAAAGGAGACTCCTCAACAGACTCAATTCGTATACAGCGTCATCATCCACACCAAGTGGGGTTCAAAGGAATTACTCCGAAGGACCATGCATTCTTCTCCGAAAGATGCGAAATGGAAAGATGAATCAGTAGATCTGAGCGATTTTGCCGGCAAACAAGTGAGATTGGAATTAAAGTCTGAATCTCCATCCAGTAACCTGGATTCCTACATCGCCTGGAGTTCTCCAGAAATCTACGATGTTGCTTCGATGACAAACAAACCGAATATCATTCTGATATCGATTGACACACTTCGCGCTGACCGCGTGTTTTCGGGTTTTGCTCCCAATCTTGCCGCTTTCGCGAAACAGTCGATTGTTTACAGAAATGCATACTGTACTTTCCCAAGTACGCTTTCCTCCCATACTTCGGTGATGACTGGCCTCTATGTTGCCTCGCACCAGGTGTCCAGACCCACATATCAGATTGTGAGAACCAAACTGATTCCACGCGAACTGAATACAATCGCTGAAGTTGCCCATCAAGCAGGGTATTACACCGCGGGTATCACAGATGGCGGATTCGTATCCGGCTTTTATGGCTTTGAACAGGGATTTCAAGAATACCTTGAGAATCCTGAAAAGTCGCATAATCGTGTTGCAACACTGGATAATGCGCAACAATGGATCGGGACCAACTCGAATCGTCCGTTTTTCCTGTTTTTACATTCCTATACCGTCCATGAACCTTTTCATCCTCCTGCAGATGTCTTCAGAAAACTGTTTCCAAAGCCTGCTCTGGATCAGCCTCCGCATATAACTATGGAATGGCTCGACAAAGTGGTGGGCGGCAAGCTTATACCAACCGAGCAACAAAAAGAATTCGTTCGACAGTGTTACAATGCCGAAGTCTATTTCTACGATCAGAATTTTGGCCTATTGATGAGGAAATTGAAACAACTAGGCCTTGACAAAAATACAGTGATCCTGATTTTCGGAGATCATGGAGAAATGTTTTTTGACCGGGATAATACTTTCGGCCACGGGAAAACTCTTCACAAAGAGGAAATCTCAGTTCCCTTGATTTTAAGTCTTCCGGGTAAGAAGCAGGAAGAACGAACGGACCTCGTTTCCCTCGTTGATATCTATCCCACTTTAGCGGCTCTCATGGGCGCTGAAATTAGGAATCCGATTGATGGCATCAGTTTGTTGGAGCCACCCGGCAGCGCAAAGCGGTCGCGACGCACGATCTATTACGAACTAACTTACGGTAATGAAGCCAAATGGGGAATTCAAAGCAACGAATTTAAGATGGTGTTCGATAAACAGAAAGGGCAGCAATCTTTTTACGATTTACGTAAGGATCCCGAGGAAAAGAACGACCTGAGTGCGACCGCACCCAGAACCATGCAATCAATGAAAGCTCTCCTTTCTGCGTATATCCAGAAATCGGTCACGCCCACGGAGCTGGTAAAAGGTGCTCAGGACAAAAAAGAAAGTGATGAACTGCGGGAGCAGCTGAAAGCGCTCGGTTACATTAATTAGCGCGTTCGTCCGAAAAGTGTGGGTAACTGAGACTTTCATTTGATTGAAATGGTCGCTTCAAATGATCCACCTCAAAAGAACAGAAGAAGGTCACTGAAACTGGCGCGAAAAATACTTTGGGCGAAATTACGATCTCGACGCCTGGGAGGATATAGGTTTAAAAGGCAGACCAGTATAGACAATTACATTGATGATTTTTACTATTTTGAGATTTACGAATGTGGAATTGAAAGATTCAATCGAAGGTGTATTAACAAGTATCAATCAGCGGTTAGAGAAACGGGAGATGCTCATTCGACCTACCCTCACCCTACCCTCACCCTCCCCTCTCCCTTCCGCTGTCTTACTTTTTCAAATCAGAATACCTATTCCACAGCGGAAGGGAGAGGGCTCCCTTACCAGATCTATCGCCGACAATTTTGGGACGTTACCAATTTATTCGCTAATAAAATAGTGACTAAAGTTGCTACTACAAACGTTTAAGTGAAAATGGAATTCTCAAAAGCAAAAAAGATCATCTACTCATTCATCATAGTTTCTTTCTTGTTCCTTTCAGCCGAAGGTCTATTAAGACTTTTGCGGGTTAAGTTTCAGGCAAGATATTCCAACCTCGCGGGTAGACTCTGGATGAGGGGAGGTGTGATGCAGGATCCTGACCTCCCCTGGAGCTGGATGCCGCAACCGGGTGCTATCTGTCATATCGATGGAAAGACCGATTTTCGTTTCAATTCGCTCGGTTATCGTGGTCCAGTTTTCACAATCGAAAAGCCTTCTGACACACTGCGGATCGTATGCATGGGAGACTCAGGAACGATGGGATGGAAAGTGGGAGATAATGAAACGTATTGCACGTTGCTTCCCAGCCTGATAGAGAAAAAATCCGGGATCAAAGTGGAGACGATCAATGCCGGTGTGTTTGGATATACTTCGCATCAAGGATTGAATCAACTTAAGAGAAGGATTTTACCGCTTCGGCCTGACATCATTACCTTCTGTTACAACTGGAATGATCATGCAGGAGCGATCCAAATGTTCGGATCAGGAGGAAAAGGAGTTCAAAAACCGGACAGAGATCTTCCCGCAAAGAAGCGTCTCTGGGCTCTCGTCGCGCTTTCTCATCTTAAAACTTTTCAGTTTCTTGAAAACGCGATCCTGAAAGCCGAAGCCTTTGCGGCCCGAGACATTAACGATGAAGGCGTGGGGACTACGGATCCGGCCTCCAAAATTCGAAGAGTACCCCCCGACCACTACAGGCAGAATTTGGTGACCATGATTCAGATCGCTCGCGCCAATAAAATCACACCGGTTTTGGTGACCCAACCGTTCAACCCTAAGGTAGGACCGAAACGAAAGATTCACCGGGCGATTCAGAAAATATACAATGAGATCGTCATCGAAGTGGCGAACAAAGAGAAGGTTCTGCTTGTCGATCCTCGTCCTTCTCTGGAAACGGATGTGGCTCATTTCACAAGCAATACTCATCCATCTGTCAGTGGACATAAGAAAATCGCCAGGTTGGTTGCAAATGCCATTTCCAATTCGCTCCGTTCAAACTTACTTAAATCGTTTCACTGCTCAACATATCCAAGAGCTTTCAAGTTTTCACGGACAGCCTCATCGAGTTGTGGGGTTTCCATTTTTTGAGGTTTCGCTTTTTTAGAGTCCAGTTCCATCAGAAGAACTTTGCGCAGATAACCCGCACGAACCAATTCTCGATTGATGAGATTGTCTTGTTCGAAAGGATCTTTGCGCAAGTTGTATAACTCATCCCTGTATTTCTCGTTTCGAACGTACTTGTAGTCATCCAGTACGAGTGCGGTCAGAAGTTTGCTGGAGGAATGCACCACGATTTTCGGGGCCGCAGGAACGCCCTTTTTTAGATAGGGAACAAAACTGTTTCCGTTTGTCTGAATGCCCCGGTTGGACAACCCCAGAATATCAACGAGAGAAACATATAGATCGGCTGTCTGAACCGGAAAATTCACCTTCCGGTTGGACAGTCCTGCATTGTTGGGAAACTTTATCACAAGCGGGATTCTAGCGCTTTCTTCGTATACCTGGCGATTGTGCCCCAGAAATCCGTGTTCCCAAAAAGCCTCTCCATGATCGGACGTGACAACAACAATGGTGCGGTGATCTATCCTCAGCGATTGTAGAGATCGCAAAACCTCAGCCACTTGCGAATCGGCATAAGCGAGATTGGCATCATAAAGAGCACGCACGTGGTCGCGGTCCGCTTCTGAAAACGCGGAGCTAGCGGCTCTGATTCGGAGTTGATCAAAGATGTTAACAATTTTTCCCGTATAGGATGAGCTCGCAAACTTTCGAATCCATTCTTCTGGCGGTTTATAGGGATCATGTGGTTCACGGTAGTGTAGGTAAGCGAAGAACTTGCGGTTGTTATGTTTCCCCAGCCAATTTGAAAAAGCGCGCGTGATTTCTTCGCCACGGCCAGTATATCCTTTATCACGGAAAACCTCACGGACGGTTTTGAACCCTTGTGTCATGCCAAAGGATCCCGAAGCATTTCCGTTAGCTAAGAAGACAGCCGTCTCGTATCCGGAACGCTGCATCGTTTCAGGCAAGGTAAAAGCGTTGGCGGGAAGTTTGTTCTGATGAGTAAGAATTCCATGCCGTTGGGGCACCTGACCTGTAAGAAGTGTTGTGGTAGAGGCCAATGTATAAACAGCATTGGTGTAAGCGCGCAGAAACTGTACTCCTTGGGCTGCTAAGCCATCAATCACAGGTGTTGTGTTCCGTTTGTACCCGTAACATCCAAAGTGTTTTTGGGCAGCGGCATCGAGTACGATCAAAACAATATTTGAGTCCTTTAATGATTTTCGGAGCTCAGTGGCACCGTTCGGTAACTTCCGGATTCCTGATGTGGTGTGCAGTCGAGGTTCAATCCACGCGGTTTTAGTGGAACCGAAAGCTGTGTTTCTTGCCAATCGAAATTCCAATTTGTAAATAGCCGGTTTTACGAAGTCGAGCGGAATTCGAATGTTCCGTAGCACTTCCTGGTGAACATCCTTTTCAAAAATCTTGAGTTCCAATCCATTCTCTGCCGTCATGTAAATGGAAAAATTGGCATGTTCATTCTCACTCCCGGCTTGAAAAGGCACGAAGTAGTAGCCGAATTCCAACACCGTATCCGGCGAAATTGTTTCAAAGAAGTTTATGGAGCCGCCGGTTTCACAGAACAGAGCTTTTCGAACTTTACCTTTTACACGCAGGTTTTCAATAACGGGAAATTCTTTTGGTTTCCTGAATTCTGCTACCGATCTGCTTCGAGTAATGATGGCGGAATGAGCTCCGAGTGTTTTGTCCGGAGGAAGTTTTAGCTGCACTTGAGTCGTTTCTTCCGGCAACGGTATGACGTCTTTGACAGTGCTTTGTGTAACAGTAAAACGGCTGATCAGAGTGTTTCCTGCGTACACTTCGACCGGAAACGTTTCCATAGCACGCAGGCGTAGATGCAAAAACGACGGGTCGGGAACGGACAGATTCCACGAAATCTGAGGAGTCGCAGAAGTTGTCCATCTTAATCTTCCGCCGGATTGCTTCTGTGGTTCAGACCAGGAGGAAAGAAGCTCCGACGCTTTCGGAGTCGCAAAAAGGAGCACTTCCGTGTCCGGTTTCCTTTCGGAGAATTGAATCTGCGTAAGAAGATCAACTGTCTTTCTAGAATTGCAGGAAAGGGAAAAAGCTAGTATTAAGAAGAGAGCGATGTGGTGCGGGCGACTCGCCCGCTGATGATGATAGTGCACGGTGTTTGTTTTTGCGGACGAGTCGTCCGCACCACCCACCACACTTTTCAGTGCAGTACCTCAACTGCGTCGATATCTGCTCCAGGACTAGGACCGGCATTGTCACAGGTCGCATCCAGGAATTGAATGCGCTCCCGATCCTGAATCTTCACAATCCGAATATTGTTCAAACCGCTTCCGGCAAGATCGAAGTCGCAGAAGCGATTGCAGATTTGTTCTCCAATACTAACAAAGGGACCATTTTCACTCTGGCTCACAAATACGCCAACAGCCTCCGTGGAAACGGCCTGATACACCCGAATGTCCGCTCCCGGAAGATCTTGAATACAAGATCCCATATAGAGAGTGACGTTCCCTTCGACTCCAAGCGAAAGAATCCCGTCCAACTCCAGCTTTCCCTCCCCCGTTTGACTGAAATCAGGAGGCCCAAGTATTTCATTTTCATCTTGAAAAGCATTTGTTGGAATGCAAGTAAGCTGTTTGTCCAGCACCGCGATCGCGTGTACTCCCTGCGCCTGACAGGCTTGAGGTAAAGCCTGTGTAGGAGATTCTTCGTCACAAGACACCGGAAGCATAGCGAGTAAAATCAAAGACAAAATTTGTGACAACCGCAACAATACTTTCATTTCAAATCTTCAAAGTAGCGCGGGCGTCTCGCCCGCGGAGATCGAGCGCAAACGGGACGTCCGCGCTACTTTGTTTTTTATTTGACTGCTGATTATACCCAATTGCGGACTTGCGAGCTAGAATATCGCATATGAATTTTCCATTACGATTGCGCAATGTTGCAATCCGCATGGGATTGGTCGTGTTTGGTATTTCGGGATCATTGATTTTAGCCGAAGTGGTTGTTCGCTTCTGGTCGAACTATTCCGGGCAAGTTGGAGATGAGCGCAGGCTGGTGACCCGCGAAGAAGAGCGGGCTGCACAAGCGGTACGCCACAAGCCGAACGCTGAATTCACATGGTTTGGACATGCTGGATTGATTAAGGAATTCGCTGTTCCTTGCCGTTGGAATTCTTATGGATTCAACGATCGGGAATATATTTTTGAGAATCCCTTGGACCATTTTCGAATTGTTTTACTTGGTGATTCTTTTGTGGAAGCGCTGGAAGTACCTCTTGAGAAAAGCTTTCACAAGATGTTGGAAAAGAAACTCAATGCTAGAGGGTTTCGTAGAAAATATGAAGTGATTGCGCTCGGAAGATCCGGAAACGGCCCACGGCGAAATTATCTATGGCTCCAAAAGTTGGGAATGAAATATCGTCCTGATCTTGTCATCATGGAATTCCTGCCAACCAACGACATTGTTGACGATTTCAACCCGCTCCGACTGCGCCGGGACCGTCAAATTGAAAAGTTTCGTGAGTTCTCGCCGCTAATCGACCAGCCCCCGATTTATGTGCCTGATAGCCAAATTCTGAAACATTCAAAACTATTTCCGGCAATTGTCCAAAGCTTTTTGAATCTAAAATTCAGATTCTTCAGATCTTCTTTGCCGGATAAAGAGCAGATCCCATTGCAGTATTTTGTTTACGCCGCAAACTATGAGCCGATCTGGAAACAAGCATGGAAGATGACACTGAACCATATCAAAAACACGAGGGATCTTTCCGTTTCGGGCCAAAGCGATTTCCTGCTGGTCTTCTTTGATGAAAGGTTCAAACTGAGCCGGGAAGGTACGCAGCTCCTGTTGAAGACTTACCCGGCCATGGCGAAATTCAAATGGGATTTCGATCATCCTTCAAAAGTCTTAACCCATTTTTCTCAACGGAACGGTATTCGTTTTTTAAGTCTTGAACCGCTGTTACAAGAGGAATATCAAACAAACAAAATCCCATTGCATTATGAATATGATGGGCATTGGAATGAAGCCGGCCACAAAGTTGCCGCGGGAAAAATCTACGACTACTTGATCCGGAATGAACTTGTTTCAAGGAATTGATCCACTGACCATACCGGGGTATAAAAGTGACGTGCTGAAATTGAACTATTTGCTAGGCGCCGTCCTGTTTTTGTCCATCGTATTCATTTCGGGCATACACGGCTTCCTGCTTCAATCGCTGGCTTCGTTACTTCTTCTAACCGTGCTTCTTGTGACAGGTTGGGGGATGAGCTGCTATCTCTTTCGAGATAGACACATTACTCTGTTGTTCGCATTTCCAGTTGGATACATTGTTCATTCGTTGCTGCTTGCCTTGATCGCACGTTTTTACGGTTTCAACCGGTTTGTGCTGATCATTTATTTGATCCTGGCAATTACCTTTTTGTTCTTAAGGCGCGCGGAGCTGAAAAAATCAGTGGGAAGCTGGAAGAATTCCGATTTTTGCCTGTTGATGATTTGGCTTCTGGCGGCCGTCGCTGTCACAGCCTGGCCGCTGCTACATGTGGGAACAAGGATCACGGAAGGTTATGCATTCCGCGCATATTTTAACGCCGATTATTTTAAGCATCTGGGCATAACGGGCACATTATCGCAATCCGGGATTCCGCCGCTGAATCCCTATTTAAGCGGATCCACCCTTCATTACTACTGGTTTTTTTATGTCTTGCCTGCTTATTGGAACAAGCTATTTACGACCTACCCCGCTGAATTCATGATGATTCAATTTACTTTTGCCGGGTCACTGATGTTTGTTGCCTCCTTGTTCGCTGTACTTCGGCAATTGATTCGTTCACAAAGGGTGCTGGGGATCATGCTGACGGTGTTTTTATTTGCAGGCAGTTACGAAGGACTCTATGCAATTTATCATCTGCGCAGTAAAAGCCTGCCGATCGGACATTTCAGCGATCTAAATATTGATGCGATCACGAGATGGTTTTGGAGGACGCCACAAATTGACACGATGTTTCGGGCGCTTCTTTATGCGCCTCAGCATCTACTTGTTCTTACAGTGATGTTGATGGCTCTACTGCACAAGAAAGAGGAAACGACTTTGGGATCCAGGCTTTTTTTGATGGGGCTAATTTTTTCAACGCTTGGATTTGCGGCGATCATAGGTGCTGTATTCATCGCTGGCAGTCTTCTTTTTCTTCTTCTGGCATTTCTGAAGGAACCGCGTGCGAAAGCGAAGGAGTTACTTTTAACCGGTTTGGTTGGGGCACTGTTTTTGTTCGTGTATTTTCCTTTTCTTCATATGTTCAAACTGGGAGCAGGCGAATGGTCTTTTGGTTTGGTTGCAACTGTCTGGCAAACTTTGCCTCAATATTTACTTCTAAATTGGGGAGCGCTTTTGTTTTTAGGAGTTTCAGGAATTCTTTTTTCCGTGCGTGATTTTCCAGTTCGCTTTTGCGTCTTTTATTTGCTGTTATCCGTCCTCTGTATGCAGTTTGTGCAGAACCGGATGGGCGGCTCAGAAGTAACACTGAAACTGGGCTATGTCTGCAATGTCTGCTTGCTTTTATTGACTGCCGGGTTTCTTGCGCGCTATGAAAAACGGTTTGGAATCATTTTAGCCATTGTATTACCCCTGATTCTCCCGGCGAGTATCACCTTATTTATGGACGTTTACAATTCGCAAGATGTTCACAATCAAAGATTCACGACGGTCATTCCTCAAGAGGATGCAGAGGTTTACGGCTGGATGCGCGAAAATCTGCAACCCCAATCGGTCGTGCAGTATTACAGCATCAGCCGGGAGACCGAACTGGTAAGTCCGATTCCATCGTTTGCTCACCGCATGGTTTACGTAGGGGACAAATTTCACGCAAAAGCATTTCAGGTGGATGAACAGGAAGTGGCGCGCCGCGAAAACGTAGTTTGGGCTCTTTTTCACCGGAACGGTACCCGTGCTCATTCTTTGGCCCGGAAGGAAGGGATTCAGTACCTGTTCGTTAGCGCCGCCGAAAGCTCGGTTTCAGAATCGCGGTATCAACTTGTGCCTCCGTTTTTCAGCACCCTGTTTCAGAATGGTAAGGCGTTGCTGGTAAAAGTGAATGAGATTCAGTCAGAGGTTTCAATGGAAGATTCCGAAGTCATGATTCGGAACGAACGTGACGAGCCGGTTTTGAAAGTTACTTTCATTGAACATTTCTATGATTCCGAACCTGTACGATACGAAGTTGGCCGGTGGATGTCCAATGAGGGTTTGATTCTTGTCGAGTCAACTGAAGAGATGTCCGGTGAATTTCAAATGAATTTGAAATCGCTGAGACGTTCTCGCAGCACTCAAATCTTCTGGAACGATGAGCTTGCCGCGACCGTAGAAGTTCCGGTAAACGCCGTAGCCGTTTCGGTCCCGGTAAAAATTGCAAAGGGAGAGAACAAGTTGTTGTTTCGCTGTCCTGATGGGGCCGAACCGGTATCAGAAAGTCGAAAGGATTTGTTCAGTGTTCAGATTTCCAGCCTTCGTTTCGTCCGCAAGTAAGCTCATCAACGAAGTAGCGCGGACGTCTCGTCTGCGCAGCTTTCGCCGGCGGGACGCCCGCGCTACTTTGCTAAGGTTGTATCAGACAAGGTTACGAGTACAATGAGTGGCCATGATTCATTTTAGAAAAGCGTTTTACCTCAACATTTTCCTGATCGCTGCGTCGACGCTCTTGTTGGAAATTTCGCTGAGCAAGATTTTCTCCGTGATCTACTATCACCATTTTGCTTTCCTGATTATCAGCACTGCTTTGTTTGGTTATGGTCTCAGCGGTGTATTTTTATCGGTATCAAAATGGGTAAAACGAACATCCCCGGATCATTTGCTGTATGTATCAACAATTCTGTTTGCTTTTACGACTGTTGTTTCTTACAGGCTGATTCTCTTGATCCCGTTGAAGTATGAAACACTGCTTTTAGAACGTATTCAGATCCTCTATCTTGCTACGGTCTATCTGCTTGTTGCCCTGCCTTTCTTTTTCAGCGGGTTGTCCATAGGTGGGCTGCTGGCCACTTTCAATTCGTACGTCAGCAAACTTTACTTTGCGGATTTGGCCGGCGCCGCGATCGGCTGCTTTGCGATCATTCTGACGCTTCCCGGGTTTGGAGGATCGGGCACCGTGCTTGTTTGCGGCATTGTTGCGTGCCTTGCTGCGCTCGGCTTCGCGAGTTCGCGTAAGAAGGCCATTTTACCGGTGCTCCTGATCATTTTGTACGCGTTCTTAATTCCCGGTTCGGAACACTATTTTCCCACGGCCACAAAATCTCCGAAACGTCAATTTACCGAATCGATTCAACGCGTCGACTCATACTACACCGAATGGAGTCCTGCTGCGCGCATCGACGTCGTGGGAGGCATCATCTGGATTGATGGCGGAACGAACCAGTCCGGAATGCGGCGCATTCCACCAAAGGAAAAATTCGATCGGACCCCGCCCGAGTTTCCTTTTCGAATCATTGAAGTTCCGTACAATTTCGTTACTTCTCCAGACCTGTTGATCATCGGACCGGGAGGGGGAGCAGAAGTGGCGCAAGCGCTACCATACCGTTCGAAGTCCATTACCGGCGTGGAGTTAGATCCGGTAATTTCTAAACTCATGTTGGGAATGTTCAGCAGATACATCGGCAACATCTACACCAGGCCGGGCGTGCAGCTCATCAATGAAGAAGGGCGCAGTTACCTTCGCCGAAGCCAGCAGAAGTATGACATCATTCAGCAAAAGGCAAATTCACATCCTATGGCGGTCGCATCCGGCGCGTTAAATCTTACGGAGACCTATTTGCTCACAAAAGAGGCGTTTCATGAATATCTGGATCACTT